>NZ_KV821994.1:202212-242977 GCF_001815805.1 Streptococcus sp. HMSC072D05 | reverse complement strand
GTGGTTTGAAGAGATTTTCGAAGAGTATTAAATAGCCAAATCAAACTTCAGTTGTGGCTTAACCGGATCATAGTCAACTAACTCAAAGTCCTCCGCTTTGATATCAAAGAAATTGGTCCCATCAGGAACATTTAAAACCAAGCGTGGTTGGCAGTTTGACGGCTCACGACGAAGCAATTCCTGAGCTTGTTCAAATTGATTATCGTAGATATGAAGGTTGTTGATAAAATAGAAAAACTTCCCAACCTTCCAGCCAAAGTGTTTAGCAATCATCATTTGAAGAGCTACGTACTGCATAGCGTTAATGTGGTGAGCCACCAGCATGTCATTCGAACGCTGGGTCAAAGTCGCATCCAGATAGATTTCCCCATCAACCCGACGGACATCAAACATGGTCTGAAAGGCGCATGGAAGAAGACCATCTGTCTCCTCAAAAGCTTGGTAATCCCAGAGCGAGATGATATTGCGGCGGTTCCAAGGGTTGGCTTCTAACTGCTTGAGAATCTTGTTGATGATATCGTGTTTCTTAACAACTGCCCCATAGCGCTCACCGATGGTCCCCGTTTCTCCCACTTCCCAGTCATTCCAGTAGTGAACATTGTACTTGTTATTAAGCACTTCTAGGCTATTAGACTGGTCTTGGTAAATCCAGAGCACTTCCTTGATGGCAGATTTGATCGCAATGGGACGCAAGGTCGTGATGGGGAATTCCCCTTTAGACAAATCATACTCCGCAAAGGCACCCGTTACGTACTTGGAGTTGGCAACAGTCCCATCCTTGTACTTGGGACGAGCCTGCTCAGAAAAGACACCTTTTTTGAGGATTCGTTCAATATTTTCTTTAAAAATCGTATCTGCTTTTGTCATTTACTCTCACCTCATTTATTGTCCTAACTAGTATAGCATAAAAAAAGAAAGGTGGAAAATCACTGGCTTTAAAGTAGTGTTTTTCTCCTTTTATGATCTTATTGCAATACAAGTGATGCTGCTCCGATAACTCCAGCGTCATTTCCTAGAGTTGCAAGAGCTAGTTTAGTTGTTGTGCGTACTTGTGGGAAGGTATTTTCATCGTAGACTTTTTGAACACCTTGGAGAAGGAATTCTCCAGCTGCTGACACCCCACCACCGATAACGATTGTTGATGGGTTTAGGATTGAGCCGATATTAGCACAAGCGATTCCCAAGTAACGTGAGAAGTTTCGGTAAACGATCAAGGCAAGGTCATCCCCTTCTTTTGCAAGGTCAAAGACAGTTTTAGCAGTTACTTCTTCACCGTCATCAATCAAGCGTTTCAAGGCTGCATCGCCTTCGTATTCATCTGCATAACGACGAGTCAAGTTGACAATCCCTGTTGCGGAAGCAACTGTCTCAAGACAGCCTTTTTTACCACAGGTACATGCGATTGGTTGGTCAAAGTCAACAGTGATATGACCAAGCTCACCAGCAGCACCAGCAACACCGTGGAGCAATTTGCCTTCAGCCACGATACCGCCACCAACACCTGTACCAAGTGTCATAAAGACAACGTCTGGTTGGTTTTCACCAGCACCCATCCAACGCTCACCAAGAGCAGCTACGTTGGCATCATTATCGATAAAGAATGGAATCCCCAAGGCTTTTTCAATCTTTTCTTTAATCGGTTGAAGGGTTTTCCAGTTTAGGTTGTAGGCACTGATAACAGTTCCTTTTTCACGGTCAACCACACCAGGTGATCCCATCCCAATCCCTCGGAAGTCTGTGGCTGACAATCCAAGCAAGTCCAAACGATGCTGAATAGACTCAATCATATCATCTACAATATGGCTTCCTTCATCCAAAATGTTGGTCTTGATAGACCATTTTTCTTGGATTTCTCCCTCTTGAGTTAAAATTGCGAACTTGACAGATGTACCACCAAGGTCAATCCCAATAATCTTTTGACTCATCGTCTTCTCCTTTTTAATTGAAAATGCTTACAGATATAGTATAACAAAATCGTCCATTTTGTGCAAAGGTTTGCATTAACTTCCTAGAAATTATTCTGATTTATGGTTTCCAAAGACCAGAACCATCTACGTAGTATCTGCCACCATCAACTCGCTCATTCTTTGCCATTTTACCATCTGATTTCAAATAGTAATTTCCTTGCCAAGTATTACGAGCGTATGAACCATCTGATTTCAAGTAGTACCAAGATTGATAAGAAGAGTCATATATCCACTCACCTTGTGCCATTTTACCGTTCGCTTTGAGATAAAAAGCGCCTTGCCAAGCATTTTGGGCATAGGATCCATCTGATTTCAAATAATACCAAGCTTGGTATGATGAATCATAAATCCATTCACTTTGAGCCATCTTTCCGTTTGCTTTAAGGTAGTAACTTCCTATCCATGTGTTTCGTGCATACGAACCATCCGATTTGAGATAATACCATCCCTTGTAATATGAGTCATATATCCACTCACTCTGAGCCATTGTTCCATCTGATTTGAGATAGTAATCTCCTTTCCAAGAATTGGTTACTAGATTACCATTGTCAGAATAATAATACCAATATCTATCCTGCTTAACCCATCCACTAGAAGAAACTCTATTCTGTGGACTAGACTGGCGTGGTTTAAAGACTCCCCGAGGTGCATTTGCACGTTCACAAGCTATCCCATCACCATCTTTGTCTAGTCTTGAAGAATATCCAGGCTCTCCTCTATGGATATCAGAATAACCATTTTCCCATGCTTCTTTACAACTAGAAAAATGAATATTTTCTTCTGCACTAACCGGTTGAGCAAACAAACCTAAAATTGGAAAAACAGTAAGAATCACTTTCAGCAAAATTGTTTTTTTCATCATTTCCTCCTATAAAATGACATCGTTTTCTTTTTATTTTATCAAACTTAATTCAACAATTCAATATATACATTATATTTTTTGATTTATAAAGTTTATTTAGAATTCACTTCCAACTCATACAAGCCTCTGACTGCATTAGAGCCATAGATAGTTTCCGCTTGGTCCAAGTCTGGCACAGTCAGAACTTTTTCCTCTGCCTGTCCTGTTTCCAGCAAATGCTGGCGGTAGATTCCTGGCAAAATCCCTAGATTGATAGGAGGTGTGTAGAGCTTACCATTAATTTTTAAGACCAGATTTCCAATAGAGGTTTCAAGCAATTCTCCTGCTACATTATGGTAAATGATTTCCTGTTCCCCTAGACTTAAGTGTGGTCTATGGGTTGTTTTAAAGTAGGTAAATGATTGATTCAAATCTGCCTCTTGCAGACAAAGTTTGGCTTTGCAGAAACTTGGACTGAAGGGTGTTAAGATTTGGCGACTGAGTTCTATCTCTCCCGATTTGCTGAGACTAATTCGTAAGCGGTAGTCTTGATTAACATCACAAACTTGACACTCTTTCTCTATCTTTTGTCTCAGGTTTTCTGGATCAAAAGGATAGGCAAAATATCGACTAGCCTTTGTCAGTCTTTCCAGATGTTGATCTTCAAACAGCAGTTGTTTTTGGCTGATTTTCCCAGTCGTAATCAGTTGGAAACGTGCTTGTTTACGATAGAGAACAGCCGCCTTTTGATGAACCTCACGGTATTCAGATTCCCAAGTGCTATCCCAAGTAATCCCTCCGCCAACTCCATAGATGGCTTTTTCTTGGTACAGTTGAATAGTCCGAATGGCGACATTGAAAATCCGTCGTCCATTTGGAAGCAAGAGACCAATCGTTCCGCAGTAGACTCCTCTGGGTTGGGGCTCCAAGTTCTTGATGATTTCCATGGTCGCAATTTTGGGAGCTCCTGTGATAGATCCACATGGAAAGAGCGAACGGAAGATTTCAACTAGGTCCACATCCGGTCGTAACTGACTCTTAATGGTCGAAGTCATTTGCCAAACGGTTGAATACTGCTCCACTTGGCAAAGACACTCCACGTGCTCACTACCCACTTCGGAAATACGGTTCATATCGTTGCGCAAGAGATCTACAATCATCATATTCTCAGAGCGATTTTTAGGATCCTGTTCTAGCCAACTAGCCTGTTCTAAATCTTCTTGGTTAGTCACTCCCCGCTGGGTTGTTCCTTTCATTGGGCGAGTCGTTAATTCCCGGTCATTTTGCTCAAAAAAGAGCTCTGGGCTCATGGAAATCACCGCCATCTCGTCATGTTCAACATAGGCATTGTAGCCCGCCTCCTGCTCTACCACCATGCGATTGTAGATGGCAAAAGGATTGGCACTTAAGTCTTGCTTGAGTTGGACGGTGTAATTTACCTGATAGGTGTCCCCCTGACGCAAATGATGGTGAATCTGGGAAATAGCTTTTTCATAGTTCTCTGCAGATGTTTGTTCCCGCCACTTTGAAGGCAAATCTACTTCCTCATAAGTCAGTGGAATAGGGGATGTTTCCACCCTATCATGAACGGTAAAGTAAAGCAAATACTCGCCCAGTAAAGGAGCTTTATGAACTGCTAGTTTCTCCTCAAAAGCAGGTGCAGCCTCGTAACTGACGTAGCCCACCACATAATAGCCTTGTTCTTGGTAGCTTTCCACCTGTGCTAGCAAGTCCGCCACTTCTGATAAATCTCTCGTTTTTAACTCTTTGATCGGCTGGGTAAAGGTGTATCTCTCCCCTAAAGCCCTAAAATCAATCACTGTTTTTCTATGCATATCTTAAGTATAGCACAAAAAAGCCGACCTAGAACAGCTAAATCCAGCTTTGTTTACTGATTTCTATAACGAAAAATCTTCTCTACCATACTTTTTCTACTTTTTGGCAATTCTCCATCAGAAAGCACCCCTTCTTCTTGTAAATACTGGTCTTATTTGGAGTACTTTACACAAAAATTCAACAAAAAAGAACAGAGGAAGTCATGGTATCTATACCATTTTTCCTCTGTCTTTTGCTTTTCTTCTGTTACTATAGAATGATTTTATGACTTTCTTATGAAGTCTTCAGGATACTGTGCACGCGCACCTCCGATTAGTTTGGGACGACTTGCAAGAGCCGTTACATGGGCATGCCCAATTTCACGCAGTACAGGGCGAATTGGTACTTGAACATGCTTAACATGCATGCCAATCGCAGTATCTCCGATATCCAATCCAGCATGGGCCTTGATAAATTCAACCTCAACTGGATCCTGCATAAACTTGAAGGCTGCCAACTGACCCGAACCTCCTGCATGAAGTGTAGGAAGGACACTGACGATTTCAAGACCAAACTGCTCTGCCACCTGACGTTCAACGACGAGGGCTCGATTGACATGTTCACAACCTTGAACAGCTAGATGAATTCCTTTTTTCTCTAGGATATCTAGAATGGTCTTCACAATGACTTCCCCAATTTCTTGACTGGATTCCTTGCCAATCTGACCACCTATCACCTCACTAGAAGAAAGACCCAAAACAAAGATGGCTCCTTGCTTCAAATTAGCCTTTTCTAATACATCTTCTACAATCTGGCTTGTTGCTCTTTGAATGTCTTTTTCCTTCATACTTGATACCTCTTTTGTCACTATCTATCATATCTTTTTTTACTGATTTTATCAAGACCAACTAATCATTCTGATTTTTAAAAGTAAAACTCCCAGAGTGAACTGGGAGTTAGCTAATTACTATTTTATTAATGTATATTTCAACTGTCGTCCCTTTTTCGGGTGCAGAATTGATCTTCATCTGATAGTTTTCTCCAAAATGAAGTTTGAGGCGTTGATCAACATTTTGAAGGCCAACTCCCCCACGTTTGAGCTGACTTTGACTGCTATCACCAGGATTTTGGAAGCCAACGCCATCATCCTCAATGCGGATGACAAGCCCTGTATTCTGTTTCTGAACAGAAACTTTAATATGGCCCTGGCCTTCCTTCTCCTTGATACCATGGTAAAGAGCGTTTTCTACAAGAGGTTGCAACACCAGTTTAGGCAAGACTAAATTATCAAAGTCAGGTTCTTCAGCAATCTCATACTCCAGCTTATCACCATAGCGTTGTTTCTGGATAAAGAGGTACTGGCGGACATGATTGATTTCATCAGAAAGAGAAATCAAATCCTTTCCTTGATTGAGCGCCAAGCGGAAATAGGTTGCCAAAGACTTGGTCACCTGAACCACTCGCTGACTATCCTGAAACTCAGCCATCCAGATGATAGTGTCCAAAGTATTATAGAGGAAATGGGGGTTAATCTGGCTTGACAAGGCTTGAAGTTCATACTGCCGGGTCGCTTCTTCCTGCCTGCGCACATCTGCCATCAGCTGATCAATCTGATCCAACATGGCATTAAACTGGCGAGTCACTTCTCTCAGTTCATAGGCGCCAGCTTCCTTAGCACGCAGATTTTGTGTACCAGAAGCAATTTTCAGCATGGTTTTTCTCAGGTCCTTCAAAGGAGCAATCCAGCGTTTAAGACTGAACCACACCAAGCAGATACAGGCAAGAAGAGATAAAGCACTAGCAACAAGAAAGGTCCACATGAGTTGGCTCCGAACCTGGTCTAACTTCTCCAACGAAGACACGCCTATAACCGTCCAATCAGTCCCTGCAATCTTTTCCTGACTAACGTAGGATTGATGGTCCAGCGTGTAGCCCTGTCCCGTCTCAATGTAGGGTTTCATGGCCTCCATTTCACTCGCTGAGCTATAGACAGTACGTTCAGGATGGTAGACAAATTCATGCTTCTCATTGATGATAAAGGCAAAGCCCTGCTGGCCCAACTGGAGTTGGTTGAGATAGGCTTCCAGAGTTTCATAGGAAATATCCAAGCGAAGCACACCAAGATTGGCTCCCTTTGCATCAACAAGTTCCTGAGTGACAGAAATAACCCATTGACTATCTGATTTACGAGCTGGGGTTAAAACTGGCTTAGCTCCCTGATGAATAGCCTTTTGGTACCAATCCTCAGCCATCATATCTGAGGAAGTTTTCATCTGCACACTGTCATCTGTAGAAATAACCTGACCGGATTTGGTGACCAGTACTACCGTTTTCAAGTCCTGGTCTGCCTTTAAGATGGTCAAAAACAGATCTCTGATTCCCTTGGCTTGGACTTGGTTAGGATTCTCAGCATAGGCTAGGATATCCTTCTGCTGGGTCAAACTGATCGAGGTGGTTTCTAATTTTTTGATATAAGACTGAATAAAGTGGCTTGTCTGGCTAATGGTCGTTTGGCTATTGCCCTCAATCGTATACTCAATGGCTGCTGAACTCGATTGATAGTAGAAAGTCCCGACCACAGCTAGGAGAATGAGAAAGACCAGAAAGATGGAAATAACCATTCTTACTAGGAGAGAAGAACGCTTCATCGGCCTTCTCCCTTCTTAAACTGACGAGGTGTCACACCTGCAATCTGTTTAAAACGTTGGGTAAAGTAGTTCATATCTTCAAAACCAACCTTTTCAGCTATCTGGTAAATCTTTAAATCCGTGGTCAGAAGAAAGAGCTTGGCTTGTTTGACACGCTCTCTCACCAGGTAATCCTGAAAAGGTAGACCCAACTCTTTCTTAATCAAGGAGCTCAGATAAGTCGGACTAAAGCCCAATTCACTGGCCAAAGACTTCAAACTAAACTGACTGTCAGCCAGATGGGACTGGATTTTCTGGGCCAGATTTCCCTCAAACTTATCAGTTAATAAATCTTGTAGCTGCTCTTCTTTTTCTTCCTTGTCTAGTTTTTGCTTGATTTTCCCTAACATTTCCTCAATATCCTGACGCGAAAAGGGTTTGAGCAGGTAATCATCTACACCGAGTTTGACAGCAGACAAGGCATAATCAAAATCATCGTAACCCGTCAAAAATACCAGATGCACCTGAGGATAGGTTTCTCGTACCAGACTGGCCAACTGGATGCCATTTAGCTGAGGCATATTGATATCGGTTAAAATGATATCTGGCACCTGCTTTTGAATCAAGTCCCAAGCCTGCCTTCCATTTTCAGCCTGACCGATGATTTCCATATCGTAGGCTGCTACATTGACCAGCTTGGTCAAGCCTTGTCTTACCAGATACTCATCTTCTACGATTAAGATTGTGTAGGTCATGCCCTGCTCCTTTATCACTTACTAGTATCAGTATAGCAAAATTCTCCTCTAACTGCTTAGGAAAGACTTCTTAATCGACATAATCTAGTAAATAGGCATAGCCTTTTTCTGCCATTTGGTCTTTGGGAATAAAGCGGATAGAGAGACTATTGATACAGTAGCGTAAGCCACCCTTGTCCTGAGGCCCATCTGTAAAGACATGGCCAAGGTGAGAATCTCCAACTCGGCTTCTCACTTCCATGCGCGTCATATTGTAGGACTTATCTTCCTTGTAGGTAGCAACATCTGGACTGATGGGTTGGGTGAAACTAGGCCAACCACAACCAGACTCAAACTTGTCCTTTGATGAAAAGAGGGGTTCGCCAGTTGCGACATCCACATATATACCAGATTCAAATTTATCCCAGTATCGGTTTGAAAAAGCTCGTTCTGTTTGATTTTTCTGGGTAACTGCATACTCCTCAGGTGACAAGGTCTTTTTCAATTCCTCATCGCTTGGTTTAGGATATTTGCTGGCATCGATGACGGGATAGGCAGCCTGATTGACATTGATATGACAGTAGCCATTTGGATTTTTCTTGAGGTAGTCTTGGTGATAATCCTCCGCCACCACAAAATTCTTCAAGTTTTCCTTTTCAACTGCCAGAGGTTGGTCATATTTTTTAGCAACTTCATCAAAGACTTGGTTGATTACCTCCAAATCCTTGTCATCTGTGTAATATACGCCGGTACGATACTGGGTTCCCACATCATTTCCTTGTTTATTTTTGCTGGTTGGATTGATAATGCGGAAGTAATGAAGCAGGATTTCTTTGAGGGAAATTTGATTGGCATCATAGGTAACATGGACAGTCTCTGCATGTCCTGTTTGGTTAATCAATTCGTACTTGGTTGTTTCCCCTCTACCATTTGCATAGCCTGAAACGGCATCTGTCACTCCGGGAACGCGTGAGAAGTATTCCTCCACTCCCCAGAAACATCCCCCAGCTAGATAAATTTCGTGCAAGTCTGCGTCTTTACTCACTTCTGTTTTTTTCACTGTTTTTCCTCCTTGGCTAACGGATGCTTTCTCAATTTGCGAGCTATCTGTCTGCCCTGTATTTCGCATCAATAGAAAATAGAAACCGGTTAGGACTAGGAGAATGACCCCTGCCAAGACAAACAATTTTACTTTATCATTCATAGTCTTTCTCTACCCCATTTCTTTCAATGTCTTTAAAATCATATCCTTATCCATAAAACCTGGTTGCGTTTTGACCAGCTTGCCTTCCTTGTCTATAAAGGCTTGAGTCGGGTAAGAACGAACACCATAACTTTCCAAAAGTTTGCCTGACGGATCAATTAAAACCGGTAAATTTTTATAATCCAATCCCTTGTACCAGTTCTTAAAGTCTGTTTCCGCTTGTTCTCCTTTGTGACCAGGAGACACCACTGTCAAGACCACATAGTCATCACCTGCATCCTTAGCGATTTCATCCGTATCTGGAAGACTGGCTAAACAGATAGAACACCAAGAAGCCCAGAATTTAAGATAGACTTTCTTGCCTTTGTAATCAGACAAGCGATAGGTCTTGCCATCTACTCCTGTTAGTTCAAAATCAGCGACTGCCTGACCTTTAGTCGCAGTTTGCGAGCTGACTTGTTCTGTTTTGGATTGCTCCTTCATAGTTGATTCGTCTGACATGTTTTTAGCCGAACAAGCTGCCAAGCAACAGATGGAGCCTACTCCAAGGAGACATGTTTGCCATTTTTTCATTTCTTTTTCCTCTCTATTCAAATAATGTAGTCAAAATGGAAGCATTTCCCAAAAGCACCAAGATTCCCATCACGATAATGAGGAAACCACCCACTTTTTTGAGGGTCCCGAGGTAGGGATGAAGTTTTCGGAAATGTTTCAAAACATAGCTGGAGGCGAGAGCTAGAACTAAAAATGGTAGCGCCAAACCCAGCGTGTAAACCAACATGAGACCAGCACCCTGCCAAGCTCCTGAACCACCTGAAGCCGCCAAGGCCAAAACAGAGCCCAGAACTGGCCCCACACATGGCGTCCAAGCAAAACTAAAGGTTAACCCCAGTAAAAATGCCTGACTATAGCCGTTACCCTTTTGCCCCTGTCTCTTTAATTGTAGCCTTCTTTCCTTGTAAAGTCCTTGGAAATGTAAGACTTCCATCTGGTGCAAGCCCAAGAGAATGATAACCGCACCCGTCACATACTGAAACCAAGAAGCATACAGTAAATTGCCTAAAAAACCAGCTCCATAACCCAGTAAGATAAAGATAAAAGAAATCCCTGCTATAAAGGCCAGAGTTCGCAATAGACTAACGACTGAGATTGAAAATTTTCCGCTGGAAACCTGAGAACCATCTTTGTCATCAAGTAAGACCCCCGCATAGACAGGCAACAAGGGTAAAATACAAGGAGAAAAGAAGGAAAGAATTCCAGCAAGAAAAACACTGATAAAAAAGATTACATTGTCCATTGCCTTCCTCCATTCTTTGATTTGATAGGACTATTATAGCTCCAAAACTCCAGAAAAAACAGGGGCAATGATAGGGAAAAATAGGAATTTAATCAGTTTATTCAGAAATCTGGCACAAAAAAAGCCAGACAAGGTCTGACTTTGATAGAAACAGAAAAGAAATCACCTGTCTTCCCTACTTATCTGGTAATAAATAAGATCCGCAACGTAGTCTTTTCTCTCCACACCATTGGCAATAGTTTTTAGATAGGACATTCCAGCTTTCTCCATCACACGGCCTGAAGCTGGGTTAAGACTGGCGTAACGAGCTCTGACCTTTTGAAAGCCTGCTTGAGTAAAACAAAAGTCTAACACAGCTTTCAAGGCCTCCGTCATCATACCACGACCCCAATAGTTTTTTCCTAAAATATAGCCAATTTCACAACTTGAATCTTTCTCATTCATCTCTACGATGCTGATATCTCCTATCACTTGCTCAGGGTTTTCTTTGAGACAAATAGCCCATTTGTAATAGTTGGGATTGGTATAGGATGCAACCCAATTTCGAATCGAATTCCGAGTCACCTCAACATCAGGATGAGGATCCCAGGTGACATAGGTCAGATTCTCAGCAGACGAAGCCCAATTTTGAAACATGGCTTCCGCATCACTCTCCACAAATCTTCTCAAGATCAAACGTTCTGTCTGTAATATTTGCGTACCGATTGCTTTCATAATGTTACCTCGCTTTCTAAGCTTAAGGCTCAAGCTAAAAAAGTCCCCGGACCATCTTCGCTTTCTTATTTCTAGGCTCAGGGTAAAAAGGTCCCCCGGACCTTTTTACTCCCAAAAGTCATCAAATACGGTAATTGGTAGGTGGCGTTTGTGTTGGCCTTTATACCACCAGTTTTCGATAGTCGCTTGGGCTTCTGGACTGATTGTTTTGCCTTCAAGGTAGTCATCAATTTCATTGTATGTGACTCCAAGTGCAACTTCGTCAGCAAGTCCAGGTTTGTCTTCTTCTAGGTCTGCTGTTGGGATTTTTTCATAAAGTGCTGGGTCTGCACCAAGCTCCTTCAAGAGTTGTTTCCCTTGACGTTTATTGAGGCGGTAAAGAGGGAGAATATCTGCACCACCGTCACCAAACTTGGTAAAAAAGCCTGTGATATTTTCCGCAGCATGGTCTGTTCCAATGACCGCTCCGCTATGGGCACCCGCAAGGGCATATTGAGCAATCATACGACTACGCGCCTTGATATTTCCCTTGTTGAAGTCTGAAACAGGACTTCCTGTCGCTTCGACTGCAGCTGTCATAGCATCAGCTGATTCCTTGATATTTACAACTAGACTGACATCTGGTTGGATGAAATCAAGGGCTTTTTGAGCATCTGCTTCATCAGCTTGCACGCCATAGGGCAGGCGGACAGCGATAAATTGGTAGCTGTTATCTCCTGTCTCTGCTCGCATTTCTTCCATAGCTAATTGCGCCAAGCGCCCTGCTAAAGTTGAGTCTTGTCCTCCAGAAATCCCTAGTACAAAGGTTTTAAGGAAGGGGTGTTTTTTCAAGTATCTCTTTAAGAAATCAATTGAACGACGGATTTCTTCCTGGGCATCAATCACTGGTTTGACGCCCAGTTGCTGGATAATGGTCTCTTGCAAACTCATTCTTCTTCTCCTTCACCAAGGGCTTCTTTGCGCATCTTATCAATCAAGTCCATCTTATCTTGCCAAATATCACGCGCCAAGTCCACTGGATAGTGCTGCGGATTGAGCACGCGCTTGTACTCATCCCAAAGTTTGTCAAATTCCTTGCGAGCATAGGCCTTAATCTCAGTCAAACTAGGCAAATTGTAAACTAATTTCCCTGCTTTGAAGATGTCCACCAAGAGAGGAACAGCATCAAAGTTTCGAACGGTCTTCTTAATGTAAGTATAGGTCGGATGGAACATTTTGATTTCTGTCATGCTGGCAACATCTACACCGTCATAGGTGATGTAGTCACCTTCTGACTTACCTTTTTCACGACTAGTAATGCGCCATACCTGCTTCTTACCTGGTGTCGACACTTTTTCAGCATTGCTTGAAAGCTTGATGGTGTTGCGCATATGACCAGTTTCATCTTCGATAGCTACAATCTTATAAACCGCTCCAAGGGCTGGCTGGTCATAGGCCGTAATCAGCTTGGTACCCACCCCCCAAACGTCAATCTTAGCGTGTTGCATTTTGAGGTTTAGGATGGTATTTTCATCGAGGTCATTGGAAGCGTAAATTTTGGCATCTGGATATCCAGCCTCATCTAACTGTTGACGAACTTTCTTGGAGATATAGGCAATATCCCCTGAGTCGATACGAACGCCTTTAAAATTAATCTTGTTTCCCAATTCACGAGCAACCTGAATGGCAGCTGGCACACCGATGCGCAACGTATCATAAGTATCTACTAAAAAGACACAGTCACGATGGGTTGAAGCATAGGCCTTAAAGGCCTCATAGTCGTTTCCATAAACCTGTACCAAAGCATGGGCATGGGTTCCTAGGACAGGAATGCCAAAAAGCTTCCCTGCTCGCACGTTGCTAGTCCCGTTGGCTCCACCAATCACAGCTGCGCGTGTTCCCCAGATAGCTGCATCCATTTCTTGCGCACGACGTGTCCCGAATTCCATCAAAGGCTCATCTTCAATGACTGAACGAATACGTGCTGCCTTGGTCGCTATCAAGGTTTGAAAGTTAACGATGTTTAAGAGAGCCGTTTCGACCAATTGACATTGGGCTAGAGGTCCTTCAACCTGCACAATTGGCTCATTAGCAAAAACCAAGTCCCCTTCCTGAGCAGAACGAACCGTTAGTTCTAACTTGAGATTTCGTAGGTAGTCCAAGAATTCTCCATGATACCCAAGCGTCTCCAAGTAGGCAATATCGCTATCTGAAAAGCGTAAGTCTTCAAGATAATGTACAATTCTTTCCAAACCAGCAAAAACCGCATAGCCGTTATTAAAAGGTTGCTGGCGGAAATAAACTTCAAAGACCGCCTTTTTATTGTGAATTCCTTGGTCAAAGTAAACTTGCATCATGTTGATCTGGTACAAGTCCGTGTGCAATGTCAAACTATCATCTGGATACATCTGTTTTCCTTCTTCCTACTTTACAAGGGTATAAAAGTATCCTACCACTTTCACACCGTCCGATAAATTAGTACTATTATAACACATTTTATCTGGATTGATAAAAAGCTAACAAGCTATTCTCCATTCTCCAGTTCATCCATATCTTGCTCAAACTTTTTCTGAGCCCATTCACCATAACTTTTAAGCCCGAGATTGCCGATAAAAACCCAAGGAAGGTAAATCAGATAAGTAATGACCCAAGCAGACAAGTATTTAACGTTCAGAGGATTGTGCTGATAAATTTCGATATTGAATTGATAATTCTGCAACATCAAGAGAGTCGTAATAGCGAGAGTTACCAGCAAACACCCTCCAATCGTAAAATGAAAACGACTATAGTAGGTCACTCCAAGTTGTCGTGCACGATTGAAAAAGAAGAAAATTCCTAAAAGAAGAGTAACCAGAAGAATATCAGGATTAAAAAGAGCAGGTGCTAATACAGCCACCAAATAACTTAGCAGAATGAGCCCGATAAACATATAAAAAGTCTCTGTCCCAGCTTTGTTAAACAGTTGTTCTTCTCTTTCGTCTAATAATTGATAATAAAAAAATCTATTTTTCATCTTCTTCCTCCCAGAATAGTTGGTCTAACGTTTTGCCTAAGCATCTGCAAATAGACTGGCAGAGGGAGAGACTAGGATTATATTTCCCTGCTTCTATCAAGCCTATAGTCTGCCTAGTAACACCTACAGCTTCTGCCAAATCCCCTTGTGTTAAATCACACTCCACCCGAGCTAATTTTAATTTTAAGTTTTTAGCCACTAGCATCCTCCTTCACATTTTTAAAAAGTTGCGCTTCTTTTAAAAACATTATACCATATATCTAACTTAATGCAATATATAAATGTCATTTTGTAAGATTTTATTAACAAAAAACTCTCTATCATCTTACATGATAAAGAGTATTCGTTCTTATTTGATACTCAGCTAAGCTCCTCTTCAAAAGATAGAAGTCTAGATCACAAATCCTTTTGGTAATAGTATCTTTGCCCTGTGTAGGGATAGTCTTGCAAGGTAAAGACTTCCTTGTAGCCATGGCTTAGATAAAAATCTGGCGCTTGAAACTGGTAAGTATTCACGAAAGAAAAACGACAGTTTCGATTCTTGGCTTCATTTTCAGCTCGCTGCAATAGTTTTGAACCAATTCCTTGTCCCCTCAATTCCTCTCTCACAAACAAATATTCGATTTCCAACCAATTTCCGAAAGTCTCTGCTACTAAGCCTGCCATGAGATTGCCCTTTTCGTCTTCGACATAAAGGTTCAGTGGCTCGCTTTCAGCCTCTTCTCTTTTAGAACGATTATAAGCACGAATCAAGTCCCCTATTTCCTGCGCTTTATGAGATTCCTTATTTTCCAATCTAACGTGCATTCAAACCTCCTAATAAACTGCTACAACTTGATTATAGTCATATTTCAATAAACTGTCAAACTAGCAAAAACTCACCAAACAGAGTTGATGAGTTCATGATTTATTTTCTAAATTTCCACTGACTATAAATCCCAAAAACAAAGATCCAGATAGCAGAACCAACTGCCCCCATGAAGGTAGACTCTTGCAAAAAGAGAGTCACGAAAACAAAGACAAAAAAGAGAATGGTTAGGGGATTAAGCAAGCGATACTGAGGCATAAGGTAGCCATCAGCCATGAAGTCTTGTGACTTGCGGTATTTGAGATGGGCCACCATAATCAAGATATAAATCGCGATGTAAACACCTGATGAGGATGCGGTGATCAAAGCAAAGGCATCTGAAACACCTGGTAGCACATTGATAAAGGCAGCGAGAGCAATCAAGATTGCTGAGGCAATGATGGCATTTTGTGGAACATTGTGACGAGAAAGGGTATCGACCTTGATGGCCTTTAAGAAACGATTTGGCGAATCATGGGCAATCTGATATAAGTGTCTCCCTGTTGAGTAGAGAGTTGAGTTAAGCGCAGACGCTGCTGAGGTCAAGACAACAAAGTTGATTAGAGCCGCTGCCCACTTGATCCCTGCCAGTTCAAAAACCGTTACAAATGGAGAATCTGAAGAATTAAGATAAGACCAAGGAATAATGGCCATAATCGCAATAAGAGCTCCCCCATAGAAGAAGATAATTCTGAGAGGAATTTCCTTAACAGCTTTGGGCAAGACCTGACGAGGGTCCTTTGTTTCAGAAGTTGTCACCCCGATAAACTCAATCATCAGATAGGCAAAAAATACCATTTGAAAAGCCATGACAAAGTTCATAACTCCGTTTGGAAAAAGAGAGAACTGGTCGCTGATATTTGCCAAACTTGCAACACCATGCGGTGTCTTAAAGCCTGTCAAAACCATAAAGACCCCAGTGGCAATCATGGCTAAAATCGCCACAATCTTGACCATAGCAAACCAAAACTCGACTTCGCCAAAGAGCTTAACTGCAATCAGATTGACCAAAGCCAAAATCGTTAAAAAGACAAGCTGAATCATCCAGCTAGGCCATGTGGGAAACCAGAAGCGAACATAATCTGAGATGGCAGTGATTTCTGCCATACCGATAAAGACAACTGACAACCAATAAGACCAAACTGAGAAATATCCCCAGCCTTTCCCCAAATGACGGGTGATAAAGTTGATAAAGGTATGCTGTTCTGGATCCTGATACAGCATCTCCCCAACAGCCCTCATCATCAAAAACATAAAGGCTCCAGTAATCATGTAAATCAGAATGATAGAAGGTCCTGTAAGGCTGATAGAGCGACCAGCACCTAGGAAAAGTCCTGTTCCGATTGTCCCCGCAATGGCCATCACCTGAACATGACGATTGGTTAAACCACGCTCCATTTTGTTTTTCTTCTTATTTTCACTCATATAGTCTCCTTTTTATCTAAAAAACCAAAAGGAGTTGAGCAAGGCAAAACCTTCACTACTCCTTTTTCATCCTATTTAGGCTGTTTTCTCAACCTTTAAGATTTTGACATCATAGCTACCAACTGGTGTTTCAATCGTTGCAGTATCGCCAGTCTTCTTGCCAATCAAAGCACGGCCAATCGGACTTTCATTTGAGACTTTACCAGCAAAAGCATCTGCACCTGCAGAACCGACGATGATGTAGACCTCTTCTTCGTCTTCACCGACTTCTTGGATTGTTACTGTCTTACCGATTGCTACCTCATCTTGGGCAACTGCATCGCTATTAACAATTTCAGCATAGCGAATTTTTGTTTCTAGACTTGAAATTTGACCTTCAACAAAAGCTTGTTCATCTTTCGCTGCTTCATACTCACTATTTTCTGAAAGGTCTCCATAGGAACGAGCAATCTTGATACGCTCTACGACTTCAGGACGTCGAACGAGTTTCAACTCCTCTAATTCTTTTTCTAGTTTTTCCTTTTCTTCAAGGGTCATTGGGTAAGTTTTTTCTGCCATTTTTTTAACTTTCTTTTCTATTTACTTTTTTAAAACAAAATTATGTGGAAAACCACATAATTTTAGTTTGAACTACTTGCTTGAGGTAACTTGCTATTGATATGCTCTGCAACGTTTTGATCATGTTCTTCTTTTGTTGTCGCAAAGTATACTTTACCGTCTTCAACATTGGCTACAAAGTACAAGTACTCACTCTTTGTCTGGTTTACACTTGCTTCAATCGCATCCGAACTTGGGCTATCAACCGGTCCAGGCATGAGGCCAAGGTGTGTGTAAACATTGTATGGTGAATCAATCGTTGTATCAATTCCAGCGTCATCTGCTAAACTAATCTTTTGACCAAGTTTTCCTTGAGCATATAGGATAGCGATATTACTTTGAAGTGGCATACCGGCATTCAAGCGGTTATAGAAGACACCTGCGATTTTCTTGCGGTCTTCGGTCTTAGCTCCTTCTTTTTCGACAAGAGAAGCAATGCTGAGCAATTCATTAACTGTCAGATTCTTTTCTTTGATCGTAGCGTAGTATGGTGACATAGCCTTGTCCATAGCAGCTACCATCTCATCAATCAAACTTTCAACAGTTGTGCTGTCTTTGATCGTATAGGTTGCTGGGAAAAGGTAGCCTTCAAGACGATAACGAACGCCACTGTCTTTTGTTGGAAGACTTCCAAGTAGGTTTGGATACTTGGCTACTAATTGTGAGATAAAGGTCTCATCTTGAACTTTTGCCAAGAAAGCATCCGCAGTAAGAGGTTCTTTAAATTCACCTTGAAGTTGTCCTACTGTTTGAGCGATTTGCTCTAATGTATAGCCTTCTGGAATTGTCAAATTTGCAAGAACAGGTGCCTGAGCTTCAGGAGTCCCACCTTTTTCCAATTCTTGAATCAACTCATCCGTACTCATACTCTTCTTCAAGTTGTAATAACCTGACTTCAAGTTGGCATGGCTATAGTATTTAGCATAAAGGCTAAAGATAAGTCCATGTTTAACCAGACCAGATTTTTCCAAGGTGCTTCCAATTTCTTGAACATTTGCACCGTCTGGGATTTGAACCGTTACGTAGTCCTTAGAGCTCGCATCCACAGGTTTCAAGGAATCTTGCACATAACCATAACCAAAATAACCACCAACTGCAACGAGTACTAGGAGAACTAGAACTGTTACTAGGCAACCTTTGGCTTTTGATTTTTTCTTAGTTGATGTTGCACCTTGACGACGACTACGACGTGGAGCATCAGCTAATCCACTGCTAGATTCTGTAGAAACAGGCTCAACTCTTTCAGGCATTCCTGGGGTAATTTCCTCTTTCTTGTCTTCTGTTTTATAGGTTACGGCAACCTTAGTCGGAGTGTCGTTAAATTCTTTTTCTTCGGGTTTAAGCTCAACTGGTTCTACCTTAGGTTGAACAGATTCCACTACAGGTTCTTCAGCCAGATGAATCGGCTCTACTATAGGTTCTTCAGATTCTACAACTTCAATCTTATCAATGATTGGCTGTCTAATCTCTTTCTCTTCTTGTCCATCCGTTTCATCAGTACTAGCACTTGAAAGTGGAGGAACACTTGGTGCATTCTTTAGGATTTTATCGACAACAGATAGGGAATCAGCCATCAACTCTTCTGTTGATGTTTCTGGTTCAAGATCTGAAGGAGTTGCTGAACTAGCTTGAGATGATGAAGCCGTCAGATTTGGAATCTCTACTTCTTTCTCTCTTCTATCTTGTTCTTTTACTCTTTCTAAATCACGTAGAATCTGCTCTTTAAAGCTTAATTTTTCTTCTTCTCTTGATTTTTCAGTCAAAAGCATTACCTCCTTGTTGACAATCCATAATATTATATCTTAAAAGTCGCAGAAAAGCAACCAACTAGGGCATTCCCTAGCTAGTTTTCTTTATTTTCAGGCTGCCAAACCATATCATACCAGGTTTCCCCAGCAAAGCTTGACTGGGATATTCCTTCATTAACAAAGCCGTGCTTTTCGTAATAGGAGATAAGGTAATCATGACACGTCAAGTTAATGCCCTCTCGCTCATGTTCTAAAGCGACTTCTTTCAGAGCCTTTAATAGTCTTTTCCCTACCCCCAAAGCTTGTGCTTCCTTGGCAATAGATAGGCAAGTCACAGAAATATAACCTCCAGGTTGATGGCTATAGTCTTTTATTTCTTCTGTAAAAGACTGATCATCTAGATGGCGGTGTGGGACGACTGGACCTTCGATATAACCAAGAATACGCCCCTCTTTTTCAGCTACCAGAAAACTGGTCTGAATTTCCCGCAAATGCGCCTCAAAGACCGAACGAGGAATGGCTTCTTCAAGGGAAAAATTCTCTAGCTCTATCTCTATAATCCGATCTAAATCCGAAAATCTTGCTTGTCTGATTTTCATATTTCCTCCTGATAAAAAGGATTTTCCCAAATCAGATACCATTCAGAACCACTGCCATAATGACTCTCTGACACTTCTTCTTCAACAAAGCCATTCATTTCAAAATATGATAGTAGTTCATCAGGACTCTGCAAAAGAATACCTTGATAATCTAGTTCGACTGTCACCTGTTTCAAGGCCGCAAGAAGAAGAGTTCCCAACCCCTGCCCCCAATGGTCAGGATGAATAGTCAAGGATTTTACTTCTATCCATTTGGGATGAATAGACTGAGCTTCTCCTAAAATATAGCCCACGAGCTGATTTTCATCCCCAGCTACAAGAAAGGTACCCGCAGTCTTGCGGATACTCTCTTCTAAAGATTGGCGGCTAAGTGACTCTTCTGATGAAGGATTGGCTTCTTCAATCGCCAACATTTCTTCTAAATCTGATAAGGTAGCTTGCCTTATAGTGATTGGAATTTCCATCTGTTTTCCTTATTGGACGTTGCTTGTCAAGTTAGACAAGAGACGTTCAAATGAATATTCATAGGTTTGGATGTCTCCTGCACCCATAAAGACGTAAACCGCATTGTCATGGTCTAGGAGTGGAGAGACATTTTCAACAGTGATAACCTGGTGTTTCTTGTTGATTTTATTGGCTAAGTCTTCTACTTTGACATCACCATGGTCCACTTCACGGGCTGATCCATAGATTTGCGCTAGGTAGACGGCGTCTGCTTGATTCAATGCATGGGCAAATTCGTCCAACAAGGCAATGGTTCTTGTAAAGGTATGCGGTTGGAAGACTGCCACGATTTCCTTGCTTGGGTATTTCTGACGAGCTGCATCCAAGGTTGCAATGATTTCTGTTGGATGGTGGGCAAAGTCATCAATGATCACTGTATCATTGACGATTTTTTCAGTGAAACGACGCTTAACACCTGCAAAAGTTTTCAAGTGTTCACGGACCAAGTTCAAATCAAAGCCAGCTGTGTAAAGAAGACCAATAACAGCTGTCGCATTCATGATATTGTGACGACCAAAGGTTGGAATGTGGAATTGACCCAACTCTTGTCCACGGAAGTGAACGGTGAATGTTGAACCAGTCGTAGAACGAAGAAGATCGCTAGCTACAAAGTCATTGCCTTCTGCTTCAAACCCATAGTAATAGATTGGCGCATTGGCTGTGATCTTACGCAACTCAGCATCCTCACCGTATACAAACAAACCTTTACTAATTTGTTTGGCATAGTCGTTAAAGGCATTGAAAACATCCTCTAGACTTGTAAAGTAGTCTGGATGGTCAAAGTCAATGTTGGTGATGATAGAGTATTCTGGGTGGTAAGGCATGAAATGGCGCTCATATTCGTCTGATTCAAAGACAAAATATTTGGCATTGGCTGAACCACGACCTGTCCCATCACCAATCAAGAAGCTGGTGTCTGTGATGTGAGACAAAACGTGAGACAGCATCCCAGTCGTTGATGTCTTACCATGCGCTCCTGCAACCCCCATGCTGACAAAGTCACGCATAAAGCTACCTAGGAATTCATGGTAACGTTTGTAGCTGATACCATTTTGATCTGCATAGGCGATTTCAACGTTGTTATCTGGACGGAAGGCATTTCCCGCGATAATCTCCACATCACCTTGTAGGTTCTTTTCATCAAAAGGAAGAATGGCAATCCCTGCCTGCTCTAGTCCACGTTGAGTAAAGTAGTATTTTTCAACGTCTGAACCTTGAACCTTGTGTCCCATTTGGTGCAACATCAAGGCCAAGGCACTCATCCCTGATCCCTTGATTCCAATAAAATGATATGTTTTTGACATGCTTTTCTCCCCTACTCAGTAATTCTTGTCAGATTCAACTCTTGGGCAACCTGACGTTCCTGTTCCGTTTGCTTATTCTTTTTATTATAGATTTGACTCTTCTTTAGAAAATCGTAGTTGTTCTTTTTAGCTTTTTCCGTTTGGGTTTTCGGAGTTGGATTCGCCACTTGGCCAATCTCCTCAGCTAAGATATAGTGAGACTGGCTCAAGTTTTTGCTAAATTTGGCAAACTCACCTGGATTTTCCTTTTGAAATGGTGCTGTTGGTTGGTTTCCTTGACGAACAAGTGTTGAACCATTGTGTCGTCTAGTATGACTAACATCCTGAGTCAAATATTTAGCTGAACGTTTCCTCTTCAGATCCGCTCGCGCCTCTTCTCGAGCCAATTCAGCATAGGTTTTTTCAACTTTTTTAGGTTCTGGACTTGGTTTTGACTCCTTATTAACCACTGGAGAAACTACGGTTTCTTCTTCATTAATAGGAGACCATTCCAAATAGTTCTTATCGCGGTAATCACCTTTGATATTGCTAATAAAGTCTGACTCATCGTACAAGTCCATGACTGGCATTTTGGTCAGCATGATCTCATCATCTGACACCAATGGAAATCGATCTTGTTTCATTTTGTATTTCCTTTCAACACTTCATTATAGCGTATTGTCTTGATTTTTCAAGTGCTGGCTTCAGAAATTCCCAAAATTTCACGAATTTCTGCCAGGCTGAGACTCGCACGCGACTCCGTACCATCTAAAACTTGGGAAACCAAATGTTTCTTTTGTTCTTGAAGTTCTTGGATTTTCTCTTCAATGGTTCCTTTTGTAATTAAGCGATAAACCTCTACCTTCTGCTCCTGTCCCATACGATGGGCACGTCCGATAGCCTGGGCTTCGACAGCGGGATTCCACCAAAGGTCAACCAAAATAACCGTATCAGCTCCCGTTAGATTGAGACCAACACCACCTGCCTTCAGAGAGATGAGAAAGGCGTCTCTTTCTCCCTGATTAAAGGCCTTGGTCATCTCTTGTCTGTCATGAGCAGGAGTTGAACCTGTGATTTTGAAGGAGGTCAAGCCCAAGTCTGGGAGTTCTTGCTCGATTTTTTCCAACATTCCTTTGAACTGGGAGAAAATCAAGACCCGATGCCCACCATCAGCCACTTGTAGCAATAAATCTCGGAGACTATCGAGTTTACCACTAGCTCCCTGGTAATCGTCCATGAAGAGAGCTGGCGTATCGCAGATTTGACGCAAACGCATGAGTCCAGATAAGATTTCTACCCGACTTCTCTGGAATTCTTGATCGGTCACTTGCGCTAGGCGGTCTCTCATCTGTTGCAACTGGGCTAGATAGATAGCCTTCTGTTGGTCTTCCAGTTCATTTTTATAGACGACTTCGATCAGATCAGGCAGTTCTGTAAGAACTTCTTCTTTCTTACGCCTCATGACAAAGGGCTTGATAAACTGCGCGACTCGATCAGCCGGTAATTTCATAAACTCCTTTTTACTTGGTAAGAGTCCTGGAAGCACAATTTGAAAGATAGACCACAACTCTCCTAAATGGTTTTCAATAGGCGTACCTGACAAAGCAAAGACTGCCGGCACCACAAACTGGCGCAAACTCTGAGCAATCTTGGTTTGGGCATTTTTCATGACCTGGGCTTCATCTAAGAAGAGAAAATCAAAAGCCATCTCTTGATAAAGCTCGCTGTCTTGACGAAAGGTGGCATAGCTAGTCACATAGATTTGGTGATTTTCAGAAAGAATCGCTTCTCGATTCGCTTTCAAACCATGAACGACAGCCAAATCCAACTGTGGGGCAAATTTCCTGAATTCATCTGCCCAGTTGTAGATTAAACCTGACGGCGCTAAAATCAAGACCCGACTATCTTCTGTCACCTGACTAGTCAAAAAAGCAATGGTTTGCAATGTTTTTCCCAGTCCCATATCATCGGCTAGGATGCCACCAAAGCCATAGTGATGAAGCATCTGGAGCCAACGAACACCCTTTTCCTGATAATCTCTCAAACTCGCCTGAACCTGTATATCTCCCAAAGGAAAATCCTCTGGATGAGTCAAATCATGAGCTAAATGCTGAAATTCCTCTGAGAAGGAGATCCTATCTCGACCTTCAAAAAGCTGAGAAAGGCTATAAGCCAGAGATTTTCGCGCCTGAAAAGAACCATCTTTTAGCTCAACCCCCAGTTCCTGCAAATTTTGACGAATCTGCTTGGTTTCCTCATCAAAAAAGTACACTTGGTCAGAAGAACTGATATAGAAATCCTGATTGCTGGTCAGGGCTTTAAGAGCTTGGTCAATCTCTTCTTGGGCAATCCCTTGGAAATCAAATTGGATTTCCAATAATCCTCCCTTGGACTCAATCTGAACCTGAGGAGCTTGGACGCTGTAGAGCTGATTCATCTCATCAGACAAGAAAACCTGACCCAACTTCTCAAAAGCTGGAATCGTATGGTAAAAGAAAGAATAAACCACTTCTGGCTTCAAAGCCTGTCTCCAAGACTGAAAATCAGCCTCAAAACCAGCCCCTAAACAGACTTGAAATAGCTGATTTTCCAAGACGGCATCGCTTGAAAATGGTAATTGTTCCAGCTGTTGACGACTAGTTACCTTAACATCTCCATAGTCAAACTGGATATCCAAGCGGATGCGACCGTCATCCTCCCTATCAAAGTAAAAGATTGGTGAAAAGGGTCTGATTTGCAAGCGCTCAGGAGCAGAAACTGTGCCCAGCTGTCCAAACAAAGGAAGACAGGCGGCCAGACGGTCACGATCACTGTTGTCAAACTGGAGGCGTTTTCTCCCTCTTTCCTCCTGAGGGAGCTCTTTGATTTCCTTTAGGAGGCTGATTTGTTTAGGGTTTAAGAGATAAAGATTCCCCTTACGAAAGAGAACTGCCCCTCCATAGAATACGTTAACTCGCTCACTTTCAGAAATCTCCATCTCAAAATAATCGGGAAACTCCTGCACAGAAAAAGAGAACAGTTCCGCATCGGGATCTAAATCATGAAAGAGAAGATTTTCATAACTAGTAATCTGGTGTTCAAAATGAAAATCTTCCAAGTTCATCAGCAACTCCACTCCCTGCTCAAAAAAGGTCAGAGGGAAAAAGAGGTGACGACCTTGATTGGGGAAAAAGAGCTCTTGACTCAGTCCCTCCTCAATCAAGCCACATAAAAAAGTAAGAACTTCTTGACTAGCTGTATCAAAAGCATCCCAAGACAAGTCATTTTCATAGTGTTTCCCAATCATATATGGCTTTCGATGGACTAAGACCTTCAAAAAGAGTGGGATGTCACGAATGACATAATATTTTTGACTATCAACTAAACCGATTCGGAGGGTCCAAAGGAGGCGATTGGTTCCAGCCTCTACCTGGCCTTGAGCCGACAAAGTGTAGATTTTCTCTCGCTTCTGAGGTTGGATACGCTCCAAAAAACTACCACCAAAACCAACCTTGGTTTCGACCTCTTCTTGCTCTTCATGTCCTTTTTCTAAGGCTTGTAAAATCACCTGGCCTTCTTCGTCGTTCTTCAGATAATGCTCGAGCGCTGCGAGGTGAACACAGTAACCTCTTTTTTGGAAAAAATCGCAAGCACAAAAAACCAGATCATCCTCTAAACTGTAGCGCAAGTCTTCTCCCGCCACACAAGTATAGAGGCGATTCCCTTTTTCCTTGATAATCTCAATGTTGCCTGTTTCATAGAGTGTAACACCCTCCATGCGCAACTTTCCCGGAATCAATTTAGCCATAGTTACCCCTTTATCTTATCTTTTCATTATACCACATTTTCCCCTACGAAAATAGCCTTCTAGGAAGACTTTTCTCCTAGAAGGCTGGATTTTTAAAGTGTAGCAAAAGTGGTCATGATGCGTTGGCAAACCTCTTCCAGTACTGACTTCGGCATAGCCACATTGAGGCGGGCATGAAGGGTTCCCTCCTCTCCAAAGTCCAAACCTCGGTTCAAGATAACCTTGGCTTCATTCTTCAAAAGCTCTTGCAAGCGGTCATTCGTTAGATCATAGGCTGAAAAATCAAGCCAGATCAAGTAAGTTCCTTGTGGTTTCATGACCTTAATCTTGGTTTCGTTGCCCAAAATATCCACTACATAGTTAATGTGGTCCTCGATAACTTCTTTTAGTTCTCCTAACCAGTCCTTACCATAACGGTAGGCAGCTTCTGTCGCCAAATACCCCAAGCCTGAGATTTCATGTTGGTTATTGGCCAACTGGCGTTTTTGGAAAGCCACACGAAGCTTTGGATTTTCAATAACTGCATAGGAATTCTTTGTCCCAGCAATATTAAAGGTCTTAGTGGCACTGCTCAGGATAAGGGCAAAGTCTTTAAAGGCGGGATCAATGGTGTTGAATGACTGGTGTTTGTGACCAAAGAGGGCCAAATCTTGGTGAATCTCATCTGAAACAAGCAAAACACCGTGTTTTTGGCAGAGATGACCAATCTTTTCTAACACTTCCTTTTCCCAAACACGTCCACCAGGATTGTGGGGATTGCAAAGGATATAAAGCTTCACATCCTCTTCCACCAATTCCTTCTCCAACTGGTCAAAGTCAATCTCAAACAGCCCATCCTCTTCCACCAAAGAATTGGTAATCAATCTGCGATTGTTCAGTTTGACACTGCGGGCAAAAGGTGGATAGACCGGTGTGTTAATCAGAACCGCCTCTCCCTCTTTTGTAAAGGCTTGAATAGCTGTTGAGATGGCCGGTACCACTCCCTCGATAAAGACGAGGGCATCCTTGTCAAAGTGATACCCATGTTGTGTAGCTTCCCAGTCCTGAACCGACTCAATCAAATCATCACTTGCATAAGTATAGCCATAGACCAACTGATCTGCGTAGGCTTGTACAGCTTGTCGAACCTCAGGCAAAACCACAAAGTCCATATCTGCTATCCAGGCTGGTAGAACTTCTCGGTCAGCTTCTGCTTCTTTCCATTTATAGGTATGATGACCAAAACGATTGGGCAGGATTGTAAAATCATATTTTCCCATATCTATCTTATCCTTCCATAGCTTGGCGCAAGTCCGCAATCAAATCTCTAGCATCCTCAATCCCAATAGACAAGCGCAAGAGGTCATCTGTTAAGCCATAGGAACGGCGCACTTCTGCTGGAATATCCGCATGAGTCTGAGTTGTCGGATAGGTGATGAGACTCTCAACCCCACCTAAACTTTCCGCAAATGAAAAGACCTTGAGGCTATTTAAAATATGAGGAATACGTTTTTCATCCACTACTTTAAAGGAAATCATACCCCCACGTCCAGTATAGAGCACTTCCTTGACAGCAGGTAAATCCTTCAAAAAAGCAACCACTTCTTGGGCATTGGCTGTAGAACGCTCCATACGAAGAGGCAGAGTTTTAAGACCACGAATCAACTGATAACTATCAAATGGTGACAAGACCGCACCTGTCGTATTGAGATTATAGAACAGTTGCTCATATAGTTCTAAACTATTAGTAACAACCACCCCAGCTAAGACATCATTGTGCCCTGCTAAGTACTTGGTGGCAGAATGAAGAACGATATCCGCACCGTCTTCAATCGGACGTTGATAAATCGGACTGTAGAAGGTATTGTCTACCACTACCTTGGAACCCTTGGCATGAGCTAGTTTGGCTAGTTTGGCAATATCAAATTCCAACATCAAGGGATTAGTTGGAGTTTCAATATAGAGAACATCCACATCTTTCTCTAACTCAGCAATCAGCTCTTCTTCTGTATTGGCATAGGTAAAATGGAAACGACCTTCCTGCTCGACTTGGTTGAACCAACGGAAAGAACCCCCATACAGATCACGCACAGCCAAGACTTTACTTCCCACTGGAAAAACACTAAAGGCCAGTACAATCGCAGCCATACCTGAGCTTGTCGCTAAGGCATAATCAGCTGATTCGATTGCCGCCAAGACTTCCTCCGCCTTACTGCGAGTTGGGTTTTTGGTACGAGTATAGTCAAATCCCGTAGACTGACCGAACTCTGGATGCTGATAAGTGGTTGAAAAATGAAGCGGTGTTACCAAGGCACCTGTAGCCTCATCTGACTTGATCCCAGCCTGGGCCAAAATTGTGTTGATGTGTAGTTCTTTGCTCATACAATACCTCCAAATCTATAGTAACTATTGTACCACTTATTTTCACTAACTCATTTTCTTGTTTTCAAGAGCTAGTTATAGTTTCAAACTATATAAAAACGATAGTTCCTTGAGAAACTATCGTTTTTCCTGTTGAATAGACTGGTTATTTAACGTGTTTTGCCAGTTCTTCTTGGGCTTTTTTATTTGATTCTTCTTTTTCTTTCAGCCATTTTTCTTTAGCTTTTTCATACTCATCAGCCGTTACAGTCTTATCTTGTAACTTGAGATACTTGTATGATTCGACACCCTTATTTCCAGCTTGTGAGAATGGCGATGAGAATGGAACTGTCTTTCTTAAGGTCGGTGTTCCACCCTGAGAAACGTTTGGAATTGCAAGGGCGCTATCAACGAGCCAAGCTTGAATTTCAGCATATTTTTCATAACGTTTTGCTGGTTCTTGCTCCTTGTTCGCTTCTTCTAACATTTGAGTGTAAGTATCCAGACCAACTGCCTTAGCCTTGTCATTGACCTCACCTGGTTCTAGACCAATGTTTTGCAACATACCACCGTTATTGACATTTAAGATATCAAGATAACTTGATGGATCCAAGTAGTCCGCACTCCAACCGCCATTATAGATATCAAAGTCTTTTTGAGCTGCAGTTTGAGCTAGGTAGCTAGAGTTGTCAAAGTCATCTGTTGATAGCTGTTGGATATCGATAACCACATTCTCAGCTCCTAGAACAGATTCGATGGATTGTTTCAAAGAGCTTGCTTCAAGTACACCTTTTTTAGCTGATTGGTCTACAGATACATCCAAGTGGATTGGGAATTGCACACCCTTAGCTTCCAATTCTTTCTTAGCTTCTGCAAATTTAGCTTTAGCCTTGTCAGGATTGTAGTATGGATCTTGCGCATCTGCAAAGTTGATTCCTTGCCATTCTTGGCCATAGTTGACCATCTTTTCTGAAACAACATCGCCAAAGTCTTTTCCGTTGATGCTTACAAATGTAGGAGGTACAACCAAGTTACGAATAATCTTCGTTGCTCCTTCTTCCCCTTGAGATTGTGCTCCATAGGCTGTACGGTTATAAGCATAGTTGAAGGCTTGACGGAAGTTTTTATTCAGAACTGCTTCTTGGGTTGATTTCTTTTCGATATCTGAGGACTTAGAAGTGAAGTTATAAGATTTTCTGTCCAAGTTGAAGTTCAAGTAATAAGAAGTTGCGTTTTGCATACTATAGATAATGTTATCCTTATTGCTCTCTTTAATCCCTTCAAAGCTTGAGCTATTTGGATAGAGACGAGCATAACTATAGACTCCTTCTGCAAAGTTACGTGCTAGTGCATCTTGGTCACTACCATCATAATAGGCCAATTTCACATCATCCACAAAGACATTTTTTTCATCCCAGTAGTTGGGATTTTTCTTGAATTCGATAACAGATTTTGAAACAAACGATTTCATCAAGAAAGGTCCATTGTACAAAATACTAGAAGGGTCTACCTTACCAAAGTCATCCCCTTTTGATTTTAGGAAGTCTGCATTGACAGGGAAGAGAATGGTTGAAGTTGTTTTAGAATTCCAATAAGATTCTGGACGTGTCAAAGTGTACTGAACCGTTTGGTCGTCAATCGCCTTAACACCGACAGTTGAAAAGTCAGTTGTTTTCCCGTTGATATAGTCATCCAAACCTGCTACCGAGTCTTGAACCAGGTACAAGGCTTCGGATTTTTTATCAGCAGCATATTTCAAACCTGTCACAAAGTCTTGGGCCGTTACAGGGGCGTATTCTTCACCCTCATAAGTATACCATTTTGCATCCTTACGCAATTTGTAAGTATAGGTCAAACCGTCCTGAGAAACAGTCCAATCCTCTGCCAACGATGGAACATAGTTACCGTATTGGTCATTTTCCATCAACCCATCCACCAAATTGGTCACGATGTCATTGGTTGTTGCACGGTTTTCTGCAAGATAGTTCAAACTAGATGGATCGCTCGAATAAACATAGTTATATGTTTTAGTAGCGCTACTTGAATTTCCACATGCGCTCAGTAAGATACCTGCGCTTAACACGACACTTGCAAGTGTCAGATACTTGGCCTTAGACTTTTTCATTTCCAGAACCTCCTGTTTAAAAGTTTTGTCTTATTATACAGCTTTGGTTTTATTTAGTCAAGTAATTTCTGAAGAAAAACTTAAAAAAGCATATTTTTTGCTCTTGATTTTAGAAAAAGTTCTCTTTTTTTAAGAAAAATGTAGTATAAAAACCTTTCTGTTAAAGAAAGGTTAAATTCAATGCTTTTATTTATAAATCTTTTTACGATATTTTCAATCGTGTACGTAGTCGGTCTGCTTGAGCTTTGCCGATTATCTTGTCCAAGAGTCGTGTCCTTAGGCTCATCAAACCATAAAGACCTCCTCCAAGCCCTCCGATGAGAGCCACATAAAGGAAACTCCAGAAACGTCCACTTGGTTGGAAGACAAAACCGAGTAGCCACTGCAAGAAGCCAACTAGGATAAACATGACAAGGGTCAAGATGGTAATCAAAATGGTTCGCTTCAAGATTATCTTTCGACGAGCACCCGTTACCTGGCAGATGTCTCGGTACATCAGGACATTCGGAATAATCAAGCCGATAGTCGTTGAAATCAAGGGACCGTAACTATGGAAAATAGCAATGGTTGGCAATTGCAAGACGATCTTAGCAATGGAACCATAGATAAAGTAAAGAACTGCCTTGCGGTTTCGGAACATAGCCTGAAGCATAGGAGACAAGACCATATACAAGCCTAGGATAGTAGACTGCAAAACTGCAAAGACAAACAAGCCCATGGCCAGACTATCTGGCTTACCGTAAAAGACTGTATAAAGAGGCTCCCCTACCATGACCACTCCAACCGTTGCCGGTAGTAGAAATAAGAAGAGCATGGTGAGGCTATCTTGGACTAGGCGAGCCGCAGCTGGCAAGTCACCTTTTACATAGTTTTCCGTCAACAGCGGCAAGCCGACACTACCAATGGAAACCCCTACAGAGATTAAAATCATAGTAATTTTATTAGGATTGGCAGAAAAATAAGAAAACATGACAACCAAGTCTTCATTGCTGTAGTTAGTAAACCACTTCATACTATTGATAAAGGTCATCTGGTCTAAAATCTGGAAGAGCTGGATGGCTGATCCTGTCAGGATAAAGGGAATGGCTTCCTTGATGGTATCGACTAAGAGTCGCTTACTATTGATCCTATCCCGTGTTTCAAATACTCTTTTGAGTAAACCTTCTTGGGCAAGGAAATAAATCAAAACTGCAAAACTCGCCACCATCCCCACAAAGGCCGCAAAGGTCGATTGGGTAACGGCTGATAAGTAGTCACCAGAACCCATTTTCATAATGAAGAAGGTTGCCATCAACATCCAGATAACACGGATTACCTGCTCGGCGATTTGACTCATAGCATAGGGTTTCAGGTTATTCATCCCTTGGAAGAATCCTCGGATGACACTCATAGATGGGAAAATCAAGACTGCCCAAGCCAAGCTCTGCATGATGGGAATCAGGTCTTTCCCCACACCTGACAAATCTGCTAACCAGGGAGAAAAGAGATACAAGACCAAAGCAAAGACTAAGCCCAAGCCCGTCATAAAGCTTAGGAAACTCCGAATCAAGGCAAAGCTATGCTCTTCTTCTCGCATGGTATTGTACTTAGCTACTTGTTTGGCGACCGCAACTGGGATACCCGCTGTCGAAATCAGCAAGAACCAGGCGTAAATATTGTAGCCCATGGTAAAGAGTCCATTTGCCTTAGCAGCATAGGTCCCCATCCAGATATACCAGGGAATAATGTAGATAGCACCAAGGAGGCGACTAATAAAGTTACTAGCTGTTAGCCAAGCAGTCCCTCGCAACATCTGGGCTTGCTGGTGATTGTTTTCGTTAGACATAGCTTCCTCATTCAATTTTGATAACTAGGAAAAGTTCCTTATCTTCCATTATAAACTTTTCCTTGTTACTTGTAAAATTCGGGCTTGAAGTTTATAATAGAAAGTATGATTAAGATTGAAACCGTATTAGATATTTTAAAGAAAGATGGCCTTTTTCGTGAGATTGTTGACCAAGGACATTACCACTACAACTACAGTGAAGTTGTTTTTGATAGCATCAGTTATGACAGCCGAAAAGTAAAAGAAGGGACTCTTTTTTTTGCAAAAGGTGCTGCCTTTAAAAAAGAATATCTGCTCTCAGCTATCTCGCAGGGCTTAGCTTGGTATGTCGCAGAAAAGGACTACGAGATTGGTATCCCCGTCATCATTGTGAACGATATCAAGAAAGCCATGAGTTTGATTGCGATGGAATTTTATGGTAATCCGCAAGAGAAACTCAAAATTCTCGCTTTCACAGGGACAAAAGGAAAGACAACAGCTGCTTACTTTGCTTACCACATCCTATCTCAACGCTACCCAACAGCTCTCTTGTCAACTATGAATACAACTCTGGATGGCAAGACCTTCTTTAAATCTTCCTTCTCAACACCTGAAAATATCGATCTTTTCGACATGATGGCTCAGGCTGTTAAGAATGGAAGAACCCATCTTGTAATGGAAGTCTCTAGCCAAGCCTATCTTGTTCATCGAGTCTATGGTCTGACCTTTGATGTAGGTGTCTTTCTTAACATCACTCCTGACCATATCGGTCCGATTGAGCATCCAAGCTTTGAAGATTACTTCTACCACAAACGTCTCTTGATGAAAAATAGCCGAGCAGTTGTCATTAATAGCGACATGGACCATTTTTCTGTATTGAAAGAACAAGTGGAAGATCAAGAACATGACTTCTATGGTAGCCAGTCAAGTAACCAAATCGAGAACTCCAAAGCCTTTAGCTTTTCCGCTACAGGTAAACTCGCTGGTGATTATGATATCCAACTCATCGGCCACTTTAACCAAGAAAATGCCGTTGCTGCAGGACTTGCCTGTCTTCGTCTAGGTGCCAGTCTTGAAGATATCAAAAAAGGGATCGCTGCAACCCGCGTCCCTGGACGTATGGAAGTTCTCACTCAGAAAAATGGAGCCAAGGTCTTCATCGACTACGCCCACAATGGTGACAGTCTGAAAAAACTGATTTCTGTTGTTGAAACTCATCAAACTGGAAAGATTGCTCTGGTTCTCGGTTCGACTGGAAACAAGGGTGAAAGTCGTCGCAAAGACTTTGGACTCCTCCTCAATCAACACCCTGAGATTCATGTCTTTCTCACCGCTGATGACCCCAACTATGAGGATCCAATGGTCATTGCTGAAGAAATCAGTAGCTATATCAGTCATCCTGTTGAAAAGATTGCCGATCGTGAAGAAGCCATCAAGGCAGCGATGGCCATCACAAATCAAGAACTCGATGCTGTGATTATTGCAGGCAAGGGAGCTGATTGTTACCAAATCGTCCAAGGAAAGAAAGAAGACTATCCTGGAGACGCAGCTATCGCAGAACGTTATCTATAAAAAAAATCAAGGGAAACATTCCCTTGATTTTTTTAGTCTTCTTTTTTAAATGAATTTTTAAGACCTTCAACGGCACCTTCTACAGCACCTTTAGCATCTTCAACAACTTCTTTTGCTTTGGCAACTGTTTTTTCTACAGTACCTTCTGCTTCTGTCTTGCTATCGCCAGTAACTTTACCAAATCCTTCTTTGATAGCACCAGTTGCTTGATCCAATTTATTTTCAAGTGACATAGTTCTGTCTCCTTTGCTTTTAATACGATAAACGTTATCGCTTACATTCAGTTTATGCTTATTCTTTAGCAAAGTCAAATAATCTGCTCAAAAGCAAACAATTAAGACAAATAGAAAGATAAGCGTTCCTTGTCAAAATCAACAGCCAACTCATACTTTCCTTCTTCGTTTTGAACAATATAACCCAAGACGACTAAACTCTCAACGAAGATATCACGCCGTTTCTGCATGAGCTGGTCCTTTTTGAGGAACTTGAGCAAAAACGTCGTCATATACTTGAGAGCATACTCAGGATTGACATCTCCTAAAATGGCATAGAGTTCCTGCTGTTTTTCTGTCAAAGGATAATGATTCTTGACCTTATAGAAATAATTAGACAGGGTCATCTTTTCTCTAGCAAAATCTGTAGATTCGACTAAAATGGCTGCATTGGTTTGATTGCGCAATTCTGTCTCAAAAGTCTTCTCTAGCAAGGCTTGATAGACTGGACTGTCCTCTCTGATAAAAATTTCTTGGTCAAGGGCTAAATCATCCGTAGATTCTAAAAAAGGGAGATTGAGGGAATAGCGTTTGTTTGCCCTTAGGATCAATCCTGCCTTAATATACTCTTCCATGAGTTTATCAACTGCTACATCTGGAAACTGAGCCTTGATTTCCCGGAGGATTACATCATCATGCTGGTCCAGGTAGTCCACCAAATCTATAAAAAATGGCTGTCGAGTCAAACGAGAGGGATTAAAAATCTGAATCATGAAGATTCCTTTCTTTACATTCTAAAAGAGGAGATGCTGCCAACTGACTGGGATTGGTCCCCGGCTGGTTCAGAGGCACAGGAAGTTCGAGTTTCTGGTAATAGTCCCTCCAAAAATCACTAATCTCCTGCTTTCCTTCCCCAAATTGCATCGGAATAGTCTCAAAAATAGGAAGAATTTCCGCGATATACTGGGAGCAATAAAAGCCAGACCCATCTGGATAAAAAGAGGCATTATAGGGGGCACCTAAATGTTTGCTAGCTCTCTCCTTCACCAAATCAGTTTCTATATCTGGGTAGGTATAGAGATCGTAGAGATGAGTTGGTTCAAAAAAATCATCTGGTTCTTGACAGATAACACCTGCTCGCCCACTAGCATGGTAGATCAATCCGTCCAAAAAGATGGCTACATGACTATAGTAGCCCGTAGAAGCCTGGATGGCTTGCCCCATATCTGAAAGGTCCTTCACAAAAATCAAATCACCATTTTCTAACATCTTTCTCTCCTAGAAAAAAAAGGAGCCGAAACCCCTTTAGCTATAAGGAAAACATCGTTTTCTCGTGTCAATCTCCAGTCAAATGATTACCATTAAAATAATTCATTAACTATATTCTAAGAATCACTCTAGCTGAAAATAATAAAGTAGCACCAAACTTCCAAAAGACAGAGCTAAGTATAGGATTCCTATTTGCAATCCATACAAATGCCAAAAACTACCACTAACTAAAATAAAAATCGATGTCTCAGCAACGAGGCGACGCCATTTTTTAAAAGCATGTGGAGATTTTGGTGCCATATATCGTGCCCAAAATAAGATTAATAGAACTGCTAGAAGGAAAAATAGGAATTTTTCTAGCCAAGAAATTTGTATCACAGACACGGAGAAAAGACCAAGAATTGCGACAACTTCAACCAAAAAGTGCAGTCCTTCAATCAATCGCATCATGCTATCACCTTCTATAAATAGTCAAATTAACAGTTCCAAATATTCCTTAAGAATTACCCATTAAAGCTTTCTGTCAACTGAGGCACCACTTGTTTCTTACGTGAAACAGCACCTGGAAGGAAAGCGTGGTTGTTTTCAAGTTTGAAGTTGAAAGCTGCTTCGACCTTGTCCATGTTTGATCCAAGAGCAAGGATTTCTGAGTTTGAGTTGACGATGTCTGTAATCATCAAAACAAAGTCAGAGTAGCCGTTTGCTGTATTGGCAGCTTGCATTGCTGCTTCGATTTCAGCTTGGCGTTCCAAGACTTCAGCAATATCAACTGTGTTAACCTGAGCAACACGAACCTTATTTCCGTTGAGTTCAAATGTCTTAGCATCGATGTCAATCAATTCTTCAGCAGATTTACTAGCCAAGTTTGTACCAGCTTTCAGCATAGCCAAACCGTACTCTTCCAAGTTGACACCAGCTAATTCTGCCAATTCAGGAGCAATGACTTTATCAGATGGGTGAGTTGTTGGTGATTTCAAAAGAAGAGTATCTGAAATCAAACCTGAAAGCATCAAACCTGCGATTTCTTTAGGAACTGCCACACCATGTTCTTTGAACATGCGGTAAACGATAGATGAAGCTGATCCAACTGGTTCCAAACGCATGTAAAGTGGGCTTGCAGTTTCAAAGTTAGCCACACGGTGGTGGTCCACAACACCGTAAACTTCTACTTCAGCGATATCTGATACTGACTGTTGGAATTCATTGTGGTCAGTCAAGATGACTTGTTCTGCACCTTCTGCTTTAGCAGATGTGATGACGCGTGGTGCTTCTACACCAAAATAGTTCAAAACAAAAGCTGTTTCTTCATTAGGAGTTCCAAGTGCTACAGCTTCTGTGTCCAATCCATAAGCCTCTTTTGCAAGGTAAGCAAAGGCTACAGATGACCCGATGGCATCTGAGTCTGGATTTTGGTGACCAAATACTAGAATCTTAGACATGATAATACCTCTTTAAATTTATTCATCTTATTTTAGCACTTTTTTCCTCTTTTGACAAAAGTAAGAGGAGTCAAAAGACTCCTCGTTAGATATCAATATGGTTGACTAGATTTTTCTCTTGATTTTCGGATAAAAATCGTTCTTTCTGTGGACGTTTCTTACGTTTGAGGAGAGATTCGGCAGACATGGCTTCTTCCTTACTAGCAAAACCCTCTACATAGATGAGTTTGACTGGCAAGCGAGCTCGGGTATACTTGGCTCCCTTACCACTATTATGAACGGCAAGGCGCCTCTTCACATCCGTTGTATAGCCCGTATAGTAAGAACCGTCGCGACACTCCACCACATACATATAGGCCTTATGATCCATAGTAAATCTCTTGAATTTCTGGTGTATAAGAACCATCATCATTGTGAACGATGAGTGGTGGCAAGACCTTAAAGCCACTGGTCGATCCATCCTTGATAGCTTCGATTAAGAGCATATTAGCCTCCTTCTCACGTTTAGGATAGACAAATTGCAGGCGCTTGGGTGCCAAATTATGGCGTTGAAGCATGTCTAAGATATCCAAGAGCCGATCTGGACGATGAACCATGGCCAAACGGCCATTAGACTTGAGAATACTCTGAGCACTACGGCAAATTTCTTTTAGGTTAGTCGTAATTTCGTGTCTGGCCAGAAGGTAATGTTCACTCTCGTTCAGATTAGAATGCGGATCCACCTTAAAATAAGGCGGATTGCACAAAATCATATCCACCTTACTTCCCTGAATGTGGGCAGGCATATTTTTCAAATCATCACAGATGACCTGCATCTGCTCTTCCAAGCCATTCAACTGAACCGAACGCTCTGCCATATCCGCCAAGCGCTCCTGAATCTCTACAGATATTATCCGCGCCTGAGTACGTGAACTAGCAAAAAGTCCCACTGCACCATTTCCAGCACAAAAGTCCACAATTAAACCCCGTTTAGGGAAGCGAGGAAAGCGTGATAAAAGAACACTATCCACCGAATAGCTAAACACCTCTCTATTTTGGATGATTTTGATATCTGTCGAAAAGAGCTGATTGATTCGCTCTCCTGGTTTTAATAATTGTTCTTCTTTCATACTTTTATTATAACAAATAATGTTAATATTACAAATGGTTTAGATAATCGTATTTATGGCTTCTTCTTTAAATGCTCTAATGCCTCACGCGTCCAAACAGGCATCATTCGTCCAAGTGGTGCAAAACCGTGCTTGATCCGATCATTTGAAAAACGTCTCCGTCTTGGCAATTGATGTTTTTCCTCTTCCAAGGTACGGATAGAAAGACTAGCCTTCCCAGTGTATTCGTCAAAATCCACCACCTGAACTTGGACTTCATCACCAATTTTTAAAATGTCATAGATATTTTCAATAAATCCCGTCCGAATCTCCGAGATGTGAATCAGCCCTGTCACCCCTGTCTCTAACTCAACAAAGGCACCATAGGGCTGAATTCCTGTAATACGCCCAGTTAGCTTATCACCAATTTTCATTCTAGTCCTCAATTTCAATCGTTTCAATTACTACATCTTCAACTGGTTTGTCCATTGCACCAGTCTCAACAGCTGCAATGGCATCCAAGACCGCAAACGATTCTGCGTCCACCAATTGCCCAAAAACAGTATGGCGACGGTCAAGGTGAGGAGTTCCACCTTGTTCTGCATAAATCTCAGCGATTGGTTCAGGCCAGCCACCACGCGCAATCTCTTTTTTAGAGTACGGCAAATGTTGGTTTTGAACGATAAAGAACTGGCTGCCATTGGTATTTGGACCCGCATTGGCCATAGAAAGGGCACCACGGATATTGTAGAGTTCTTCTGAAAATTCATCTTCAAAAGAGTCGCCGTAGATTGACTCACCACCCATACCAGTACCAGTTGGATCTCCACCTTGGATCATAAAGTCCTTAATAATACGGTGGAAAATCACACCATCATAGTAACCGTCTTTTGACAGAGCAACAAAGTTGGCTACTGTTTTGGGAGCATGTTCAGGGAAGAGCTTGATACGCAAGTCTCCGTGATTTGTTTTAATGGTCGCAAGCGGACCTTCTACTGCTTCAATGTCTACTTGTGGGAAATGCAATTCTTTTTCTACCATACCAAATCCTTCTAAGGCATCAAAAATGCCATCTTCTTCTACTGTTTTTGTAATATAATCTGCTTTTTCTTTGATTTTATCATGGGAAACACCCATAGCAATACTGATTCCAGCATAATCAAAGAGTTCCAAGTCATTGAGACCATCCCCAAAGACCATAACATTCTCTGGTTTCAAGCCTAGATGTTCTACAACCTTGGCAACACCAGTGGCTTTTGAACCTGAAATCGGCACGATATCTGATGAATGTTCATGCCAACGCACCATGCGAAGTTTACCAGAGAGACTATCTGGTAACCGCAAGTCATCCCCTTTTTCCTCAAAGGTCCACATCTGGTAAATGTCCGCTTTTTCATGGAAGTTAGGATCCACATTCAAGTTTGGATAAATCGGGTCAATAGCCTCACTGATCAGTTCTGTTCGCGTGGAGAGTTTAGCAGAATGACTTCCAACTAAACCATACTCAATTCCCTCTTCCTTCGTCCAAGAAATGTACTCCTCAACATCTGACTTGTCAATCTGATGTTGATAAATGACCTGACCTTTTTTATCTTCTATATAGGCCCCATTTAGGGTTACAAAAAAGTCAGGTTTGAGCTCTCGAATCTCTGGAACGACACCGAAAATACCACGACCAGAGGCAATTCCTGTTAAAATTCCTTTTTCACGTAACTGTTTAAAGACAGTGGGAATTGTAGCTGGAATAAAACCTGTCTTTGACGTACGCAAGGTATCATCAATATCAAAAAAGACGATTTTAATCTTTTTTGCCTTGTATTTTAATTTCGCATCCATCTCTCTACCTCTTTTCCATCACTCTTTCCATTATACCATAAAGCTGATGAAATTCCCTTTATGAAAAAAGATGAAAATCCTATCAAAAAGAGAGCCAGAAAAACTAGCCCTCTCTTTTCATCCTAGAACATCTCTAGAGCAATCATGGTAATCATCGTTGCATCATAGTAGTTGTCCGAAGGTAAATCTTGTGTGAAAATGTATTTATTTTGCTGAAGAAGTTTCAGATAGCCTTCTCCCTTGTCAGACGCGTAGGTAATCGGTGCCAAGAAACTACCTGCCTGGTATTGATTGAGGGCCGTTCCATTCAAGTCATAGCCAGCATAAATGCGTTGCTCTTTCATAAAGAAATCCATCATCTTTTGAACGAGTTTTTGGCTTCTTTCATCCTGGCTCTGTGACAAGTGATAAGGCAAACGGCAAGCGTTATAAGAGTACGCCCCATCGTATTGAGATTCGATAGTGTTGGCATCAACAAGACGTGCCCCTGACTTCTCAGCCCAGATAAAGTCTGGCAAGAGACCCGTATCAGAATGAGAACTGATTTGCTCCAATTGCCCAAGCATCTTATCCTTAACATCTAACCACTGTTTGTTTCCAGTCAGGTCATAGAAAGACTGGAAATAGTGAGGAAGAGTATCAGATGTCCGCATCAAGTAATAATAATCAGAATCCTTGTTTGCCCAGTTTCCTACTGTTAAAACACCTGTCTCTTCATTGTAGTTGTACTTAAGGATATCATCCAAGATTTTTTTAGCTTGCTCTTGGTATTCCTGCGCCTTATCTGGCCACTGTTTGGCAGCTTCAATTAAAGAATAAGCGATATAGAGATCTCCATCAGTTGCATTTTGTTTCTCGACCGTTTCGCTATCATTTTTGATCACTTGCTTCCAAGACATCAACTGCGTTCCCTCAATACGATGATTTTGATAATAGCGATAAAGACTCTCATAATCTGCTTGACTTGCTTGCCCTTTTTGGGCTGCTAAAACCGTTATGAGCATGCCGTAACTTTGGGCTTCAGATAGAACTGTTGTTCCCTCAGAATCATTCGTCGTACGAACATAAGACTGATTGCCTTTTGTAACAAGGAACTGTTGGCTCCATTGGCTGTAAATTCGATTACGCATCTCGATTTTAGTCCTTCCTCTTGCCAAAAACAAGGCTAAACAAAAGATAGAAAGAATGAGCACAAACCAGACATATTTTAATTTATTCGTTTTCATAGAACCTCCTATCCTGCAAATCGCTTGGTTTTAACCCACTTGGTTTCTTTTCGTCGGAGTACTTTATCCAGCACGATTGAAGAAATGGAATCAACGGATACAACGATAAACATCTGTGCATAAGAGAAATAGGCTGCCAGGGCTAACCAGATTTGTTTAGTTGTTGCTTGTCCAAATTGACTTGCCAATGCTGTCATAATTTGCATCAAATAGAGACCAATCATGAGAATCCAGTTAAAGAGCATGAGCTGAGCGATGTAGATATTGTCCGCATCAAAAGCAAATGGAACCCTGACATCTGGGAAGAAAAGATTAAGACAGATCGCTAGCACATTCGCTAGGAAAATCAAATCCGAAAGAACAATAGCAAAGTTAAACCAAAAGAAAACACAAGAATAGTTAAAGACTTCTAGTTTAACGCGCCAGTTTGCTCTGCCAAATAAATGCTTAAAGTTCGAGAGAACAACTTCATAATTTCCTTTCGCCCAACGTTTCCGCTGCATATAGTAACTCTTTAAGGTCTCAGGTTCTTGTTGGAAAGCCTCTGAATTATAGGCAAGGGCAATCAATTTACCACTCTGCATGATTTTGAAGGAAATATCGGTATCCTCAGTTAAGGCACCATTTTTCCAACCACCGATACTCTTTACAAAGTCGGTTTGAATGATAAAGTTGGTTCCTGGGATACGCCCAATTTTAAAGAGATGCCACATCCCAACGTGGTGCACGCGCTGAGTAACAACGATCTCTTGGTTGATACAACGAGTCAAGAAATTTTGGTTGGCGTTTCGAGTCTTGTTGCGGCCAAAAGATGCCACATGACGTTCTGGATCCTTCATAACTTCTTTGACAAGGAAATAAAGAGCATTTTTT
>NZ_KV821994.1:191821-202112 GCF_001815805.1 Streptococcus sp. HMSC072D05 | reverse complement strand
TTTTTTCAGGCATGGCATCTGCATCATAAACACAGATGTATTCGCCTGTTGCCATCTCCAAAGCATCGTTTAGAACGCCCGCTTTTCCTCCCGTACCAGTACGGTCGATAATGGTTAGATTTCTTCCTGCATATTCAGGCATGGCTTGTACAGACAAACATTCTGCATAGGTGTTATCCGAACAGTTATCCGCAAACAAGAGCAACTCCACACGGTCGTGAGGATAGTTCATATCCAAGATAGCTTTTGCCGTTTGGGCAATAACCACATCCTCATTATGGGCAGGAACAACAATCGTTACCTTAGGATAATAAGGTAGAGGCGAAGTGTCTACACGAAAATCACTGTGTTTAAACCAAAAGTGTACTGCCGAAAAGAGAATTACCAAGCCCCATGCTAGAGAAATCCAAATTGTAAGCAAGGTAAAAATCATTAACATTTGACTAATCATGATTCACCGCCTTAAAATTTTTGTTTACTCGATGGTAAAGAATATTGTATGCAATAAATAGTATGATAAAACAAATGCCAAAGGCGAGACTGAGTCCCAAAGCAATACCAAAAAATAGTTCGGTTAAAGTCATGTTCCCCTCCTAATATTCCACAATTACATCTGTCTCTAGTTGACGTTTGAGATGACTGGCGACATCCGCGTAGTCTTGGTATTTATCTTTATTATCAGAGTTAATCACCAAATAGCCTGTTTGGAACTGAATTCCTTGATTGCCATCTTCTCCATGAAAAACTAAACTGCTCAGTTTCTCCTGCAAACCATTCAAATAAAGTTCCTTCAAAGAATGTTGGCTTTTACTGGATAGAACGAGAAAATTACCATCCGAAACGTAATAGAGTTTATCATTGTAGCTCAATTCCTGAGCAATTACCTCTTGAATGCTACTGAGCATCTGGTTATGTTCTTTCGGTTTAATCTGGAAGAACAAATCTTCATGTGCCCAATGAATCAATAGAGATTGAACCGTAACATCACTTTGTTCAGTGACCATCGCTTGGTAATCTGCTCGCGCTTCGTCTTCCTGTTCTTGTACCTTTGAGGCCACCTTGAAGAAATAATAACGAACCTTAAGTAGAATCCCAATCAAAAGAGGAAAACTGATTAATAAAAAGACCAGTTGAATGATCGGGATATAAACCACACCCGCAACCAAAACGATAAGTCCAAAACCAAATGCTAAGATAAGGGTCCAAGTAAGCAAAAGGTCAGATAATACCAACACTGCAAACAAGGCTAAAGCTAAAAAAAAGATTTGTTCTAAAATGATTGCTCGAGCATACAAAAAACAAAGCACCAAAAGAATGACCTCACAAGCAAGCAAAGCCATAAGCCAGTTTTTAAATTGACTCCAATTTTTCATTTTATCTTATTTCCCCCCTTTGAATTCCGATACAGAAGTCGCTGCCCCAAAGTACTGTTGAATGGATTGTACGATTCGTTCAGAGGCTCTTCCATCTCCATAAGGATTTGGTGCCTGAGACATTTGTCTATAAAGAGTTTCATCTGTTAAGAGTGCTGCCATCGCTTCTTTCACACGTACTGGATCCGTACCAACTAGCTTCAAGGTTCCTGCACGAACACCTTCTGGACGTTCCGTTGTGTCACGAAGGACAAGGACAGGTTTGCCGAGAGAAGGCGCCTCTTCCTGAACACCTCCAGAGTCAGTCATGATAAAATAGCTTCTTGAAGCCAAATTATGAAAATCAAGTACATCTAAAGGCTCAATCAAGTGAATACGATCGTGACCAGCTAAGATATCGTTTGCTGCTTCTTGCACAGCAGGGCTAAGGTGAACAGGATAAACAACTTCAATTTCCTGATGAAGATCGACCATCTCACGTAAAGCTGCAAAGACATTTCTCATTGGTTGACCTTGATTCTCACGACGATGCATGGTTACTAATACAAGTTTCTTATCTGGATCCAATTGATCTAAAACTTCATGATAGTAATCCGATTGAACGGTTAGTTTCAAGGCATCAATGGCTGTATTTCCCGTAATGACAATAGCAGACTCAGGGTGATTTTCCTTGAGGAGATTTTCTTTACTCTCACTAGTTGGAGCAAAATAGAGATCCGCTAGGTTATCAGTCATCTGACGATTCATTTCTTCTGGGAAAGGAGAATACTTATCAAATGTCCTTAGGCCAGCTTCAACGTGGCCGATTCGTACCTGATTATAGAAAGCAACTAAACTTGCTGCAAAAGTTGTTGTTGTATCTCCATGAACAAGAATTATATCTGGAAGTTCTTGCTTAACAACTGGATCAAACTTTTCTAAAATTTTTCCAGTAATATCTAAGAGGGATTGATTTTTCCCCATAATATCCAGGTCATAATGTGGCTCGATGCTAAAAGTTTCAAGAACTTGATCAAGCATTTGACGGTGCTGAGCTGTCACAACTGTAATCGTCTCAATGCTGTCACTATGTTTTTGCAATTCTAACACTAAAGGGGCCATTTTAATAGCTTCTGGTCGTGTTCCAAAAACAACCATCACTTTCAGTTTCTTCATTACGCTATCCTTCTACTATAATAAAATTTGACACATCAGATTAATCTTTATATCGAATTATTGCGCAAATCAATTAATTTGATTATCTTAATTATTTTACCGTCAATTAATTTATATGTCAAATTTTTTCCAAATTATATTATTGCATTTAATTTAATTTTAACAATTTGTAACCTTTTTGTAACAATTTTATTTACAACCTTTAAAAAGCCTTATTTTAGGAAATTTTAAGACTTTTCAAAAGAATCCGTATTTAAAAAAACTAAACCTTATATGTTTTTTTCGATATTTATTTTTATCTTGATATTTCAAACAATTATATTTTACCACTTTGAGGAATAAATCAAACAATTTCAAACAAAAAAATCCCTTTTTCGAATGAAAAAGGGACTGTGATTGTTTACTATATTTAAAATTTAAATCTTATAAAATCTGTCTTAAAACAAATTTTTCGACAGATACAAGACCAATTCTCCTATATCTTCACAAACCGCATTCATGGCCGGTTGATGGTTCTGATACCAAACACCCGTCCCATCTGGAATATAGCCTCGTTTGATGTACAATCTCTGGGCAGGTCCATACCCTGAATGGAACCCAACACCAAGAGTCACCTTATCCGATATGAGCCTAACTCGTTTTTCTGCTTCTTCCAGCAAGAGATTTCCAATACCTTGATTTTGAAAGGGTTCAAAGACATTGAAATCTGAAAGTTCTGGAGCCATTCCAGCAAAAGGCCCCTGCTTAGCGCAGGGCAAAATTGTGATATAACCCGCTACAGCACCCTCAACCTCTGCAACTAAGACTTCTCTCTCCCCACTTTCTTGCTCCTTAAAGTATCGAGTTAAAATCTCCTCTCTACTTGGCCAACCTTGGCTGATAAATCCTCGAGATAGATCTTTTATGTCAGATTCTTGCATTTTTCTAATTGAACATGTCGTCTTCATAAGTTGCTCCTTTATAGCTTTCTCCTACCATTATAGCACGATAATAAAGATTAAAAGAAAAACCTAGTAAGATAAAAGAATCTTACTAGGTCAACAGGGAATCCTTTCTAACAAAGTCCCATAAAAATCTGAAAAAGAGGTCCACCCAGACCGAACTCGCCTTCTCATTTCCATGCTCGTGAAAAAAGACCCGTAAGGGTCTTGACTCGCTTTCTTATTTCCGAGCTCATGAAAAAAAGACCCGTAAGGGTCTGAAAAAGAGGTCCCCCGGACCTCTTTTTTAATCTTCGTTTACGAAAGGCATCAAAGCCATTACGCGAGCGCGTTTGATAGCTGTTGTTACTTTACGTTGGTTTTTAGCTGAAGTTCCTGTTACACGACGAGGAAGGATTTTCCCACGTTCTGAAACGAAACGGCTAAGAAGCTCAGTATCTTTGTAATCAACATATTCAATTTTGTTTGCTGCGATGTAATCAACTTTTTTACGGCGTTTGAATCCGCCACGACGTTGTTGAGCCATGTTTTTTCTCCTTTATAGTATTAATTGTCCATTAGAATGGTAAATCATCATCTGAAATGTCCAATGGATTGGTTGCTCCGAATGGATTTTCAGAACGTGAAAAGTCTGGTACTGGGTTTGCAGGTGCTGATTGGCCAGCAGTTGGTGCAGAATAAGCGCCACCTGAATGTCCTTCACGCACTCCGCGGCTTTCCAACATTTGGAAATTCTCAGCCACGACTTCTGTTACGTAGACACGTTGTCCTTGCTGGTTATCGTAACTACGAGTCTGGATACGGCCTGTGATCCCGATAAGAGAGCCTTTTTTAGCCCAGTTAGCAAGATTTTCAGCCTGTTGGCGCCACATAACGACATTGATGAAATCAGCCTCACGTTCGCCATTTTGACTCTTAAATGTACGGTTTACTGCAAGAGTAAAAGTCGCAACTGCTACATTTGATGGGGTATAACGCAACTCAGCGTCACGTGTCATACGCCCTACAAGTACAACATTGTTAATCATAATTTACCTTCTTACGCGTCAAGTTTGACGATCATGTGACGAAGAATGTCAGCGTTGATTTTTGAAAGACGGTCAAACTCTTTAAGAGCTGCGTCGTCGTTTGCTTCAACGTTAACGATGTGGTAAAGTCCTTCACGGAAATCTTGGATTTCGTATGCAAGACGACGTTTTTCCCATGATTTTGATTCAACAACAGTTGCACCGTTGTCAGTCAAGATAGAGTCAAAACGTGCTACCAAAGCGTTTTTCGCTTCTTCTTCAATGTTTGGACGAATGATATAAAGAATTTCGTATTTAGCCATTGATATGTTCCTCCTTTTGGTCTAATGACCCCTAGTCTTTGCAAGGGGTAAGTGAGGTTTGCTCACAATAAACTATTATACTAGAAAAACTGATAGATAGCAAGATAAAAGTGAAAAAAGAAGATGAAAATATCTTCTTTTTACTAGTTTATGGTTTGATACGATGCAACATACGTGGGAATGGAATAGCTTCACGGATGTGTTTTGTACCAGCTGCGAAGGTTACCATACGTTCAATACCGATACCAAATCCTCCGTGTGGTACTGTACCATATTTACGAAGGTCAAGGTAAAATTCATACTCTGTACGATCCATGCCAAGTTCTTCCATTTTAGCGACAAGGGCATCGTAGTCTTCCTCACGCATAGAACCACCGATGATTTCTCCGTAACCTTCTGGTGCAAGCAAGTCTGCACAAAGTACGCGCTCTGGATTTCCAGGAACTGGTTTCATGTAGAAGGCCTTGATAGCTGCTGGGTAGTTCATAACAAATGTTGGCACACCAAAGTGGTTTGAAATCCATGTTTCGTGTGGTGAACCAAAGTCATCGCCATGCTCAAGATGCTCGTAGTCAGCATCTTCATCATTTTCATGCTCTTGCAAAAGGTCAATGGCTTGATCGTAAGTGATGCGTTTGAATGGCTCTGCAATGTAGCGTTTCAAGAGCTCTGTATCACGTTCCAAGGTTTCCAAGGCTTGAGGTGCACGGTCCAAAACACCTTGAAGAAGGGCTTTTACATAAGCTTCTTGCAAGTCAAGTGACTCATCATGTGTCAAGTAAGAGTACTCCGCATCCATCATCCAGAACTCAGTCAAGTGACGGCGTGTTTTTGATTTTTCAGCACGGAATACTGGACCAAAGTCAAAGACACGACCAAGAGCCATGGCCCCTGCTTCTAGGTAAAGTTGACCTGATTGGCTCAAGTAGGCTGGTGTTCCAAAGTAGTCTGTTTCAAAGAGTTCAGTTGAATCTTCTGCTGCGTTTCCTGAAAGAATTGGGCTATCAAATTTCATGAAGCCGTTCTTGTCGAAAAACTCATAAGTCGCATAGATAATCGCGTTACGGATTTGCATAACCGCTACTTGCTTACGAGAGCGGAGCCACAAGTGACGGTTGTCCATCAAGAAGTCTGTTCCGTGTTCTTTTGGTGTGATTGGGTAGTCTTGAGATTCACCAATCACTTCGATGTCTGTAATATCCAACTCATAGCCAAACTTAGAACGTTCGTCTTCTTTGACAATCCCTGTCACATAAACAGACGTTTCTTGGCTCAAGCGTTTGATGACATCAAACTTCTCAAGTCCCACTTCCTCACCGAACTTTTCAATAAAGTTTGGTTTAAATGCTACACCTTGGAAAAAGGCTGTCCCATCACGCAATTGCAAGAAGGCAATTTTCCCTTTTCCAGATTTGTTGGCAACCCAAGCTCCGATGGTCACTTCTTGACCAACGTAGTCTTTTACATCGATAATTGTTACACGTTTTGTCATAATCTATCTTCCTTTTTTCGTTTAACTTGTCCGAAGACATCATTACCCACTATTTTACCATAAATAGACTGCGATAGCTAGGTTCTACTAGAGAAAAATCGCGAGATTTTCGTTACAAAAAATCTTCGCTAAAAAGGCGAAGATTCTAAGTTTTATTTTTCCATAAACCGATGCAAACGGTGAATAGCTTCTTTTAATGTATCCATGTCTGTGGCATAGCTGAGACGAACATTTTCTGGTGCTCCAAATCCAGCTCCTGTAATCAAGGCAAGGCCGACTTCTTCGAGAATAGCTGTTGTAAACTCTGTCACATCAGTATAACCCTTCATTTCCATCGCTTTTTTAACATTTGGGAAGAGATAGAAGGCTCCTTGGGGCTTGACAACTTCAAATCCTGGCACTTGGCACAAGAGTGGATAAATGGTATTCAAACGTTCTTCAAAGGCTTGGCGCATGGTTTCAACAGAGTCTTGTGGTCCAGTTAGGGCTTCAATGGTAGCATATTGAGACACTGCTGTCAGATTTGAAGTCGTTTGTCCTGTTAGTTTGCTCATAGCAGCGATAATTTCAGGATTTCCCACCGCATAACCTACCCGCCAACCAGTCATGGCATAGGCCTTAGATACACCGTTAATCACGATGGTTTGCTTGCGAATGTCTTCTGACAGACTAGAGATTGGAACAAATTCGTTCCCGTTATAAACCAAACGGCCATAAATATCATCTGCTAGGATAAGGACATCATGCGCAACAGCCCAATTTCCGATAGCCAAGAGTTCCTCACGAGAGTATATCATACCAGTCGGATTCGATGGTGAATTGAGAACCAAGACCTTGGTCTTATCTGTTCGTGCTGCTTCTAGCTGCTCTACTGTTACTTTAAAGTGATTGTCTTCCTTTGCCTGGACAAAGACAGGCACTCCTTCTGCCATTTTGACCTGGTCTCCATAGCTGACCCAGTATGGTGTAGGGATAATGACTTCATCACCTGGATTGACCACAGCCATAAAGAAGGTGTAGAGAGAGAACTTAGCACCAGTGGCAAAGGTAACCTCGTTGGCTGCAACAGAATACCCATAATAGCGTTCAAAATAGGTATTAACCGCCGCTTTTAACTCTGGTAGGCCTGAAGCAACTGTATAAAAGGAAGCTCGTCCATCTCGAATCGCTTCTACCGCTGCATCCTGAATGTTTTCAGGAGTATGAAAATCAGGCTGTCCCAAGGTTAAGAAAAGAACGTCTTTTCCCTGAGCTTTTAATGCTTTGGCTCTTGCATCACTGGCTAGAGTGACGCTTTCTTCCATTTCTAGTACACGTTTGGATAGTTTCATATGCCCTCCTTATTGGATCACTGCTCCTGTTTCAAAGTCGACCAGATAGTACTGGTTTCCTGACTTGACTTCCCAAATCGGCTTGTCCTGATAACGACCAAAGGTAATCTTGTCAATGTCGCTAGCTCCTTTTTCCCTCGAAATCGTCGCTGCCTTGTCTTGAGAAATCCCCTTATCAAGCTGATAAACATAAATCTTGTGGTCATTCTTTTCAATCAGTACGGCAATGGCCTCTTGCTTTTTATTATGTCCTAAAATGCTGTAATAACCTTCTAGTCCATTATAGAAATCAACCTGATCTGCCTTTTCCAATTCAGCATACTGCTTGGCCAGTTTTTCTCCTTCAACCCTAGCATCTTGATAGGGTTTCATGCTGAGTGATATCAGATAAAGGAAGGAAGTGGTCATGACTAGTACTACCAGAGCAATGCCGATTCCATACTGTAAAAGTAGCTTGTTTTTTGCTTTTTTCTGTCTTAGTTTCACTCGTCTATTTTACCATCTCTCCTTCTTTATTACAAGTGAAGACAGGAACATTCTAAGATTCTTTTCCTATAAAATGTAAGTTCTTGTTTTTCTCTCTCATTATTGATAAAATAACCTTATGAAACAATATTTGAAAAAGAAAATTTCCGATAATCAACTAGACTTAAAAACAGCTATCGTCCTCAATAAAGCCATACGAACTTTTAAACCGTATGAAGCCAAAGCCGCTAAAGAACACGGGCTAACACCCACTCAATTTTCAGTTTTGGAAACCCTCTATAGCAAGGGGGAACTACGCATTCAGGATTTGATTGAAAAAATGTTGGCCACTTCTGGAAACATGACTGTTGTCATTCGAAATATGGTTCGAGATGGATGGATTTCTAGAACTTGCGACCCCAAGGATCGTCGCTCCTTTTTCCTGAAATTAACACCTGCAGGACGCAGAAAAATCGAGGAGGTTCTTCCCGACCATATCGATTCGATTGTAGAAGCACTCAGCATCTTGGAAGATGGCGAAAAGGAAGACTTAATCCAGATTTTAAAAAAATTTAAAAATTTGTGAGCAAAATTATTGCTAATTAGTATCATTTGTTGTAACATGGATGGTAACAAAAGAGTTCGCTCTTTGAATTTTAAACTAAAGGAGACACATCATGTCTAAAAAAGTATTATTTATCGTCGGTTCACTACGCCAAGGTTCTTTCAACCACCAAATGGCCCTCGAAGCTGAAAAAGCACTTGCTGGAAAAGCAGAAGTTAGCTATCTTGATTACTCAGCTGTTCCTCTCTTCAGCCAAGATTTGGAAGTTCCAACTCATCCAGCTGTAGCTGCTGCTCGTGAAGCAGTCCTTGCTGCGGATGCCATCTGGATTTTCTCTCCAGTCTACAACTTCTCTATCCCTGGAACAGTGAAGAACTTGCTTGACTGGCTCTCGCGTGCTCTTGACTTGTCTGATACACGTGGAGCTTCTGCCCTCCAAGACAAGTTTGTTACTGTCTCATCTGTAGCCAATGCCGGTCACGATCAACTCTTTGCTATTTACAAAGACCTCTTGCCATTTATCCGTACACAAGTCGTTGGTGACTTTACAGCTGCTCGTGTCAATGACTCTGCTTGGGCAGACGGAAAATTGGTGTTAGAAGAAGCAACTGCTTCATCACTTGCAAAACAAGCTGACGACCTTCTTGCAGCCATCAACTAATCCAGCAAAAACCAGCTCGAATGAGCTGGTTTTATGCTTGTTTCACAAAGACGAGTTCTAAGTCACTGGATAAATCAGGTCGGTAGTCAAAGCCGGCAAAGCGGAGCTTGCGAGCTTGTTCGACTGTATGGACTTGCCCCTCTATCAAGGCGGTTAAAAAGGCACCACGGGCTTTTTTTGAAATGGTTGAGTGGATTTTCAGCTGGCCTGCCTTGTCCTCCATAAATTTGAAGGTCACCATCTTTTCTCTGATTTCCTTCGAAAATACGGTTTCAAACTCTGATGATAGGAGTGAGAATATCAAATCCTCATCCTCTAGTGCCTCATCGTAGGCTGACTTCCAATGACTCTTTAAAGTCTTCCCAGCAACTTTTAACTTCATCAAGAAGTCCAAACGGTGAGGAGCCATGGGCGACAAGGCGGGGACAACACCGTATAAAGCCGAGGTAATTAGGACATGATTTTCAAGATAGGTTTGTTCAGCCTTGGTTAACTCATCTCGTTTGATGTGACGATACATGAGACCATCGAAAAGTTTCAAGGCTGGATAATGTTTAGCCCTGTGATCTTTTAAAGCTTGAATATGAGCGTACTCTTCTTCTGCTTTCTCGGCAGATACCTTATAAAAAGTCTCTAATTCACTGGCTGAGTAGTGCGCCAGTGAGTCAAGGACTACCTGACTTTCTTCCCTCAAGGGGAGCGCTTCGATACAAGGATGGTCTGTGTTCATTTCTTTTGCTGTTGGGATTAAAATTTTCATATTGTTAGTGTAGCATATTTTTCAACCACGACCAAGAATTTCATCTTAAAAACCTCGGTTCACACCGAGGTTTCTCTGTTTATTTTGGCCATCCTAACCAGATAGCCACGAGAACAAGGGCTGTGCCAGCTAAGCTTGTTAAGATAGATAAGAATTTATCTTTTTTCTCCTTGAACTGAGAAAACCTATTTTTATACTCAATGAAAATCAAAGAGCAA
>NZ_KV821994.1:161301-191721 GCF_001815805.1 Streptococcus sp. HMSC072D05 | reverse complement strand
CGTAGTTTGAATTTGATTTTCGAAGAGTATTATTGTACTTTAAAGGTCTTGAGATAATTATCTTTTCCAACTTGACCTTCAAAGGATTGCCCATTTTCAAGGTAAGGAAGGTCGTCTGACACGGAAGCCTTGACTTTATAAATCTTGCCATCAACTTTGAAGAAGTAGACGGTGTCACCCTTGATAACAGCTGATTTAAGGTCTGAAACCACTCCCTTGATGTTTTCTACCGTTTCATTATCCAGCTCGAGGTCGTTTTTATTGGCATATTTGCTGAGGAGTTCATCTACTGTAGCTGCTACGATGACGTTTTGGTACTCTACTGCATCAACCAAAGCATACTCCTTGACCAAACCTGCATTGTCCTTCAATCCCATGATGTAGAGCGGTTTGTCATTGAGATTGACAAGGATAGGGAAGGTCGCCTTATAGGCTTTTTCCTGCACTGCTCCTTCTGCGGAAGCACGGGCTGATTCTTCGGTTGCTGAAGCTAGATTGTACTTGGTGATTTCACCAGTGCGCATATTTTCAAGGATAAATCCTAGATTACTTTCGTCAGCGTTGGCTGAAGTCACCCCAGTGTAGAGATAAATGTCATTTCCGATAGAAAGATAGTTATAGCCCTCGGTCGTTTGGGTAACGTTTTTCTTAGAAATCAAGGCATTCCAGAAGCCGTCTTTATACTTGCCGTTATAGTTGATTTGCTGGATGGTTTCTTCTGCTGGATAGACACGATCCACCCATTCTGGTACTTCATCCAAGCTGTATTCCTTGGTTTCTCCATTGGTGGCGTCTAAGATAATAACAGACGAAGGGCGAGGAACTCCTAGACCAAACTGCTTTTGATAAACGGTTGCTACATAGAAAGGATTGCCTTCATCATCCACCTCAAAGGAGGGCGTTTTAAAAATCTTGGTTGGGTACTTGATCCGAAGATGACGTTTGACATCGCGGTTAAAATACTCGGAGTCTGAATACTTCATTGGCGTTTTTAAATCCACCAATTCCGCATTTCCTGTCACCATATCAACCTTGATATACTCGCCAATTCCCTTGGACTGATTATTAAACCATTTGATCGGGTCGGCATACTCCAAAGGAGTTACTCGATAAGGTTTGCCATCAACCGTCAGCTGAGTATAGGTATCTGCTGCCACATACTGGGAGACCTTATCCGTCAGAGAGCCTAGATAACGGTCTCCAATCTTCTCTGCAGTGCTCCGATCTAGAATTGGAACCTTACTGGTATCACTCTTAGGAAAATCTTTAAAATCTTTTTGTGTGATAGACACCACATTAGCATAATTTTTTGCTTGGAAAAAGCTAGAGGTTACTAGGCTAACAAGACCAGCAAGGGCAAAAATGATACCTGCAGTCAGAAACAATCCTCTACTAAGTTTGGTAAAAAGGAATCCTTCTAGATTGAGATCTTTGGCAGCCTTGCCATGGCGTACATGAACAGTTTTGAGGAGATTGGTATCCTTTCGGAAACTAAACAAAATCCCCATCACCACCAGATGCCCACAGAGAAAGAAGATGAATTCCCAACTAGTCAGATTGAAGGGCGGTAAAAAGATATACCAAGTCGTTGCGATAAAAACAAGTTCAAATAGTATGCGTTTCATCTGAGTTCCTCCTAAATAATCCGTCCTTCCAAATGATCCAGTTCATGCTGGCAGATCTGAGCTGGAAAACCTGTTAACGTAATGGTCTGCTCCTGCCACTTACTATCACGATAGGAAACCGTAATCGTTTCATAACGAGTCGTCGTTCGAACACCAGTCAAGGACAAACAACCTTCCTCGGTCTCGTAAGGTCCTTTATAAGAAAGGAGAATGGGATTAAACATGACCATGGGAACCAAGCCAAGATTAAAGATAATCACGCGCTTCTGCACGCCAATCATATTAGCCGCTAGACCGACACAGGTTTCGCGATTAGCCAGCAGGGTATCCTGTAAATCTCTAGCCAGATAAAGGTCTTCCTGACTTGCAGGTTTTGAGACCTGCGACAAAAATAAGGCATCTAGGACAATTTTCTTTTCCATTCTCTTTCACTCCTTGCTACTTTACTTTATTATAGCACAAAAGGGAGCGACTTCTAGTCCTTTCCCTCAAATGCAAAAAAAGCCATCCGAAGATGACTTTCTTTTTAAATCGCATTCTTATCAAGACCAAGTTTACGTTGAACAAACTTGACGATTTCGACGATAAGTATCATTGAGAAGCTTCCAGCTAGAACAATACCCCATTGCGATAAGTCTAGTTTGGTTACGTGGAAGATACCTTCAAGCGGTTCTACAACGATGGTCGCCATCAGAAGGATGAAGGATACCAAGATGGACCAGTTAAAGGTCTTAGACTTGAATGGGCCAACTGTCAAGATGGATTGGTAAACAGACTTGACATTGTAGGCATGGAATAGTTGAATCAAACCAAGGGTTGCAAAGGCCATAGTAAGGGCATCCGCATGAATGGCATGATTGTCACCCACATGAACTGGGTAAGCAATTGCAAGTCCATAAACACTCATAACAATAGCTGCTTGGAGTACACCTTGATAGATGATAGAACTCAAAACACCACCTGAGAAGAAGCTTGACTTACGTCCACGAGGTTTGTGGGTCATAACACCTGGCTCAGCAGGTTCAACACCAAGAGCGATAGCTGGGAAGGTATCGGTTACCAAGTTGATCCACAAAAGATGAACTGGCTGCAAGACGTCCCAACCAAACAAGGTTGATAAGAAGATAGTTAATACTTCAGCAGTATTGGCAGAAAGTAAGTACTGAATAGTCTTTTGAATGTTTGAGAAGACCTTGCGTCCTTCTTCAACTGCGACGATAATGGTCGCAAAGTTATCATCTGCAAGAATCATGTCAGAAGCCCCCTTAGAAACCTCTGTACCAGTGATTCCCATACCGATACCGATATCGGCTGTTTTCAGAGCTGGCGCATCATTAACACCGTCACCTGTCATAGCAACAACCTTACCTTGTTTTTGCCAAGCCTTGACGATACGAACCTTGTGTTCTGGAGATACACGCGCGTAGACAGAGTATTGACCAACGACTTTTTCAAATTCTTCATCTGAAAGTTCGTTGAGTTCAGCACCAGTCAAGACATGGTCTTCCGAGTCATTTTCATCGATGATTCCCAAACGTTTGGCAATGGCTTCCGCTGTATCTTGGTGGTCACCAGTGATCATGATTGGACGGATTCCCGCTTCCTTAGCGACACGAACAGCTTCTGCTGCTTCGGCACGTTCAGGGTCAATCATTCCAATCAATCCAGTAAAGATCAAGTTGTTTTCAAGCTGTTCAGAAGTCAGGTTTTCTGGAATGCTGTCTACAATCTTATAAGCACCCGCAAGAACACGCAAGGCTTGGTGAGCCATTTCAGAGTTGTTTGTGTGAATTAAGTCATTAACTTTCTCATCAATCGGAGCAACATCTCCAGCCTTATCACGAGCAACACAACGTTTCAAAAGTTGATCTGGAGCCCCCTTGACTGCTACGAGGAATTTACCATCTGGTAATGGATGAACCGTTGACATGAGTTTACGATCTGAGTCAAATGGTAACTCAGCTACACGAGGATATTGCTCTAAAAATCCTTTAACATCGTAACCCTTGTCCAAGGCATACTGGATGAAGGCTGTTTCCGTTGGATCCCCGATCAGGTTTCCTTCAGCATCAATCTTGGTATCGTTGGCCAAGACAACTGAACGAAGTAGTGGCATGTCCAAGCCAAGTTCAATGTCATCAGCTGAATCATGTAGGACAGCATCATAGAAGACTTTTTCGACGGTCATCTTGTTCATGGTAAGCGTACCAGTCTTATCAGAAGCGATGATTTCAGTCGAACCAAGCGTTTCAACTGCTGGTAACTTACGAACGATAGAGTTTCGTTTGGCCAAAACTTGAGTACCAAGGGCAAGAACGATGGTTACGATAGCTGGGAGTCCTTCTGGAATGGCTGCAACAGCAAGCGCAACAGAGGTCATCAACTCACCAAGTGGATTTTTTCCTTGAATGAAGACACCAACAACAAAAGTAACAAGGGCAATGACCAAGATAGCGTACGTCAAGACCTTAGAAAGGTTGTTCAAGTTTTGTTTGAGAGGTGTATCCGTCTCATCCGCATCTTGGAGCATGCCAGCGATATGACCCACTTCAGTGTACATACCTGTATTGACAACAACACCAAGACCACGACCATAAGTCACATTTGAGTTTTGAAAGGCCATATTGACACGGTCACCAATACCAGCATCTGCAGCGAGCTCGACTGTCAAGTCTTTTTCAACTGGAACAGACTCGCCTGTTAAAGCTGCTTCTTCGATTTTAAGAGAATTAGCTTCTAGCAAACGTAGGTCTGCTGGCACTACATCACCAGCTTCGAGAGCTACGATATCACCTGGCACCAATTCTTTGGAATCAATCTCAGCCATGTGCCCATCACGAATAACGCGAGCAGCTGGACTAGACATAGACTTGAGGGCTTCGATGGCTTCTTCTGCTTTTCCTTCTTGGTAAACACCAAAGGCAGCGTTGATGATAACCACGGCAAGGATAATGATGGCATCTGCGATATCTTCCCCACCAGAAGTTATGACGGACAAGATAGCCGCAGCAATTAGGATGATAATCATCAAATCCTTAAATTGCTCAATAAACTTGACTAGGAGAGATTTTTTCTCACCCTCTTCCAGTTCATTGCGTCCATATTCAGCTAGGCGTTTCTGCGCTTCGCTAGACGAGAGACCTTGTTCAGTTGCTTCAACTGACTTCAAGACCTCTTCAGGACTCTGAGTGTAAAACGCTTGGCGTTTTTGTTCTTTTGACATGTGTCTCCTCCTTGACATTGTGTGCAAAACAAGTTCTCTTTTAGTTTTATGACAAACAAAAAGAGACCTGTTAATCATAACAAGTCTCGCTGTTTAAGATAGTGCCGGAAAACATACTTTTCAGTATACAATTCGGAATGACGACACTATCACAGGTTTCTGCCAGCTACTCCCTTGAGTAGTACTATTATATCAAAATTTGAACAATTTTCAAGGGTTTAAATCAGATGAAACAAGACTAAATTTGAATTTTCCCTTGAAAACCAGTATAATGGTAGAATACTATATGACTAGAAAGGAAGCCCGATGAACCAATCCATGTCAAATCTCAAATTGGCAGAACGTGGAGCCATTATCAGCATTTCAACCTACCTCCTCTTGTCTGCAGCAAAATTGGCAACTGGTCACCTCCTGCATTCTTCCAGTTTGGTGGCAGATGGTTTCAACAACGTATCCGATATTATTGGAAATGTTGCTCTCTTGATTGGGATTCGGATGGCCCGCCAACCTGCAGACCGTGACCATAGCTTTGGTCACTGGAAGATTGAAGATTTGGCTAGCTTGATTACTTCCATCATCATGTTCTATGTTGGTTTTGATGTACTTCGGGACACCATTCAGAAAATCCTTAGTCGGGAACAAACACCCATTGATCCTCTGGGTGCAACTCTAGGAATCATTTCTGCAGCGATTATGTTTGTGGTCTATCTCTACAATACACGCCTCAGTAAGAAATCCAAATCCAAGGCTCTCAAAGCAGCTGCTAAGGACAATCTTTCCGATGCTGTCACCTCGCTTGGGACTTCCATTGCTATCTTAGCCAGCAGTTTCAATTACCCTATCGTGGATAAATTGGTCGCTATCATCATCACCTTCTTTATCTTAAAAACAGCCTATGATATCTTTATCGAGTCTTCCTTCAGTCTTTCAGATGGTTTTGATGACCGTCTGCTAGAGGACTACCAAAAGGCCATCATGGAGATTCCAAAGATTAGTAAGGTCAAGTCCCAAAGAGGGCGGACCTACGGTAGCAATATCTACCTTGATATCACCCTGGAAATGAATCCTGACCTATCAGTCTATGAAAGTCATGAGATTGCGGACCAGGTCGAGTCCATGCTGGAAGAGCGTTTTGGAGTCTTTGATACCGATGTCCATATCGAGCCAGCTCCCATACCTGAGGACGAGATTTTAGACAATGTCTATAAAAAACTGCTCATGCGTGAGCAATTGATTGACCAAGGAAATCAGCTAGAAGAACTCCTTGCTGAGGACTTTCTCTATATCCGTCAAGATGGAGAGCAGATGGATAAAGAGGCTTATAAGTCTGAAAAAGAACTTAGTGCTGCGATTAAGGACATTCAGATTACCTCCATTAGTCAGAAAACCAAACTCATTTGCTATGAGCTAGATGGTATCGTCCATACCAGTATCTGGCGTCGCCATGAAACTTGGCAAAACATCTTCCATCAGGAAACTAAAAAAGAAGACAAACAATGACCCTATCCAGTGGATAGGGCCTTTTTGATTATTCCACTTTAAGCAAAGACGGACTATGACGGTTTGGAAGATTTGCTTTTCGAAGCTTGTTTTGCCTCTTTTCTTGCTTGACGATTTTGTTCGATACGCCATTCTCTTTCATAGTACTTCATGGCATCATAGACCCTTTCAGGAAGTCCTACATCTAGTAGAAAGATCGGGATAATTAAATCTGCTGACTGATGAAAAGGGAGAATCCTTCTCTTCAACAGAGCTAGAAAGAATTGGGATTTCACATTTTCCTTGTTTTTAAAATAGACTTCAATCCGATAAGAATCCCTATACTTCCCTCGAATCCGAGAGAAGGAAAAGTCCTCTACATCTGCCCAAGCGTAGAAATGACTAGGTTTCTTTGGATTTTGTTTGTAGTAAAACCCCTCGACAGTACATCTCAAATATTCCTTATCGGAGCTTAACAACCTGTATGTCTGATAAACAACTACTCCAGCGCAAAAAAGTACAAGCAGCATTAACAAAAGACTTATCGTATGAAGTCCCGTCCCCTTTTCCGAATACGAATGGAGATAATAGAGAGGTAACAAGAAGAAAAGCACCGAAGCTAGGCCAAACAAGGCATTCCAAATGATTTTCTTGGGACTACGTTTAATGACTTTTTCTTCCATCATGCCAACTCACTTAAATATTCATAACGTTCGTATTTTTCAAGGAGTGCTTCGTTTTTCTCATCCAGTTCTTTTTGGAGAGTAGCCAGCTTACCAAAGTCAGAGCCATTTGCCTGCATTTCTTCTTCAATAGCAGCGATACGATTTTCCAAGGCTTCAATTTCGCCTTCAATGCTTGCCCACTCCTGCTTTTCTTGGTAGGTCATGCGTTTCTTGTCTTCACGGACCTTGACCACTTTCTCCTTTTCGGCCTTTTGCACTTGATTGGCCATCTCTGTTTCAAAGGCTTTTTCATCAAGGTAGTCGGTGTAATGGCCAAAGAAAGGACGAATCTTGCCATTCTCAAAGGCGAGAATCTTGGTCGCTACCTTATCCAAGAAATAACGGTCGTGGCTAACTGTCAAGACAGGACCTGCAAAGCCCTGTAAGAAATTTTCCAAGACTGTCAAAGTCGCAATATCTAGGTCATTGGTCGGCTCGTCCAAAAGAAGAACATTGGGTTTTTCCAAGAGCAATTTGAGAAGATAAAGGCGTTTTTTCTCTCCACCAGACAATTTCTCAATCAAGGTTCCATGCGTCGAACGTGGGAAGAGAAACTGCTCTAGCAACTCTGCAATGGAAGTCGTAGAACCACCACTGGTCTTAACCTCTTCTGCTACTTCCTGCAGGTAATTGATAACCCGTTTGCTTTCATCCAAACCTTCAATTTGTTGAGAAAAATAGGCGATGCGAACCGTCTCACCGATGATAACTTGACCTTTAGTCGGCTCAAGACTTCCTGCGATGAGATTAAGCAGAGTTGACTTCCCGACACCGTTGTCCCCAACGATTCCGATACGGTCTTTGGCTTGCACCAAGAGATTAAAATCTTGCAAAATGGGCTTGTTTTCATAGGCAAAGGAAACATCCTGAAACTCGATGACTTTCTTCCCAATCCGACTGGTTTCAAAGTTCATGGTCAAGTCTGTATCAGCAACGCCACCTGAAACTTCCTTTTTCAAATCGTGGAAACGATTGATACGAGCCTGCTGCTTGGTCGCACGCGCTTGCGGTTGTCTGCGCATCCAAGCCAATTCTTGTTTGTAGAGTTGCTCCTTTTTGTGAAGGAGAGCAGCGTCACGCTCATCTTGCTCAGCCTTGAGACGAACATAGTCCTGATAATTTCCCTGATACTCGGTCAAGCCTGCTCGGTCCAACTCGAAAATCCGCGTTGATAGTGCATCTAGGAAATAGCGATCGTGGGTGATAAAGAGAACGGTCTTCTTGGAATTTTTCAAAAAGAGAGTCAGCCACTCAATGGTCGCAATGTCCAAGTGGTTGGTCGGCTCGTCCAGTAACAAGAGGTCGTGGTTGCCTAGGAGAACTTGCGCCAACTGAACCCGTCTTCTCAGACCGCCTGACAATTCACCAACTGGAGTCGACAAGTCCTGAATACCCAGCTTGCTGAGGACCGTCTTGACCTGGCTTTCAATTTCCCAGGCTTGGAGAGAATCCATCTCTGCCATGACCCGTTCCAAACGAGCCTGCTTGTCCTCACTGTAATTGAGCATGATTAACTCATACTCACGAATCAACTGGATTTCCTTGAGGTCGCTGGATAGAACCGTATCCAAGACCGTCTTGCTATCATCAAAATCAGGATCCTGGGTCAAGTAGCCAATCTTATAGTCATTCTTTGCCGAAAAGGGACTGACATCCCCATCAAAGCCAGAAACACCAGAAAGAACATCCAACAGAGTGGTCTTACCAGTCCCATTGACACCAATCAGACCAATTCTGTCTAGGTCATGGATAATAAAAGAAATATCCTTAAAAACGGTCTTGTCTCCGACGGATTTGCTTAATTTTTCAACGATAAAATCACTCATTTTTTCTCCCTCAGGTAAGCATGGATTGCTTGACGGTCGTTTTCCAACTCTCCATCGACAATGGCAAACTCAATCTCTGTTAAAATCTCTCCCAAGTCTGGTCCTGGCTGGTAACCATATTCCTTAATCAAAATTCCACCGTTAATCTGAATTTCTTTCTTATCATGAATGGTCAAACTATGGTAAGTTTCTTTGATGGCTTGTGGGTTGACTTCTTTTCCTTGAGCCTGACGAAGACTTTCAGCTTGTAGAAGGGAATCCAAGTCAAAGCGGTAACAATCGCGCCTGCTCAGCTCTCCTTCTTCTCGCAAAGTCAAAATAGTCAGCAAATCCTGTACTTGCTTGGCAAACTGGCGTGAGGTCTTCCAATGTTTCAAAAATGGCTGTGCATCTTTAATCTCCAAAGCCCACAATAGAGCCGCCCAGGCTTGTTCAGAAGACTCAAAGGTGAAATCAGTCTTCAAATCAAACAGTCTGTTGAGCTTGTCCTGGCTTCCTGCCATGTCTGGAAGATAGTCATAAGCTTGACTTTCAATCATGGAAGACAGACCAACTCGCCAAAAAGGTGCCAGCAAGAGTTTATCAAACTCAACGAAGGTGCGCTCCACAGAAATTTTCTCCAAGAGCGGCGTCAAAGTCTTCATCGCCTCAAAAGTTTCTGACTCAAGTTTAAAACCGAGACTAGCCTGAAAACGGAAACCACGCAAAATTCGCAAAGCATCTTCGTTGAAACGCTCACTAGCCACTCCAACTGCTCGTAAGACTTGGTTTTCCAGATCTTTGAGACCATCGAACAAATCGATGATTTCACCTGTCTCATCCAAAGCGAAGGCATTGACTGTGAAATCACGGCGCTTGAGGTCTTCTTCTAGCGAACGTACAAAGGAAACCGCACTGGGTCTGCGGTAGTCCACATAGACATCTTCGGTCCGAAAGGTGGTTACCTCATACTCCTCGTCCCCATCTAAAACTAAGACAGTTCCGTGCTCGATTCCAATATCGGCTGTTCGCGGAAAAATCTGCTTGGTCTCCTCTGGATAGGAAGAAGTCGCGATATCCACATCGTGGATGGGACGATTGAGGAGGGCATCTCTGACAGAGCCCCCAACAAAATAGGCTTCAAAGCCTGCTTCTTTAATTTTTTCTAATACTGGTAAAGCCTTCTGAAATTCAGAAGGCATTTGCGTTAATCTCATAATAAGTGTTCTAATCCATAGACAAGCTCATGACGCTTGACAACTTCTTTGATTCCCAAATTCACCCCTGTCATGAAGGAGCTGCGATCATAGGAGTCATGACGAAGGGTCAATCCTTCTCCCTGATTGCCAAAGATGACTTCTTGATGAGCTACCAAGCCTGGTAGACGGACTGAGTGGATGCGCATGCCTTCAAAGTCAGCACCACGAGCACCTGCAATCAATTCTTCCTCATCAGGCGCACCTTGCTGGATTGACTCACGCACTTCCGCCATCAACTCGGCCGTTTTAATGGCTGTTCCACTCGGAGCATCTTTTTTCTTGTCATGATGGAGCTCGATAATCTCCACATTTGGGAAATATTTGGCAGCCTGCGTCGCAAATTGCATAAGCAAGACAGCACCCAAGGCAAAGTTAGGGGCAATCAAGCCACCCAAATCTTGTTCACGAGAAAGTGCTTTTAGTTCTGCAATTTCTTCACTAGTGAATCCTGTTGTTCCTACGACAGGAGCAAAGCCATTTTCAAGAGCAAAGCGTGTATTTTCGTAGGCAACGGCTGGTGTAGTAAAATCTACCCAAACATCCGCTTCAACACCAGCCAAGTCAGCCTTATCATTGAAGACAGGAATCCCCTGCCACTCTGACTCAGACTCAAAAGGATCCAAAACTGCGACCAAGTCCAAGTCTGGATCTGACAAGACCATCTGACAAGCAGCTTGGCCCATCTTTCCCTTAAAACCGGCAATAATTACTCGAATACTCATCTCTACTCCTGACTAAGATACAAAGGACGTTAGCTGCCCATGAAAAATAGGGAATGGCGCTGACTTTCTACGAAAGGCAAGACAGGCATCTTTTTTCAAGAGGCAGGTAGGCCGTGTTCAATTGCTAAGATACAAAGCCTGTAAGAACAATTTAGACGATTGGTGTATAGCTCAAGGCGATACTACCTTCTCCAAGGTGGGTCCCAATAACACTACCAAAGGTTTCAATTGGAATTTCAGCAGTCACACCACTCTCCATCAAAAGCTGACGTAAATCCGCTGCCTTTTGAGGAGCGTTCCCATGAATGACTGTTATACGGTAGTCCCCATCTTTTGTCAACTCCTTGATGATTTCCACCAAACGTTTGATTGCTTTCTTTTCTGTACGAACTTTTTCGTAAACTTCAATCACTCCTTGGTCATTAAAGTAAAGAATAGGCTTGATACTGAGGAGATTCCCTAAGATGGCTGCCCCATTTGACAAACGTCCTCCTTTAACCAAGTGATCGAGGTCATCTACTATGATAAAGGCTGAATTATCAGCAATTTGAAGAGCTAATTTCTCCTGAATCTGAGCAAAATCATCGCCTTGTTCTGCCCATTCAAAGGCACTCTCCACCATAAATCCTAGAGGGGAACTTGTGATATGGGTATCTGGAAAGGCAATGGTCAAGCCATCATATTCATCCAACATGTATTGGATGTTCTGATAAAAGCCTGAAATTCCTGACGAAAGAAAGAGTCCCAAGACATGGGTATAGCCTTCATCTTTCAAGGAACTTAGAATCTCATCCAATTTGGCAATACTTGGTTGACTAGTTTTAGGCAATTCTCCAGACTGAGCCATTTTTTGATAAAATTCCTCAGCAGTCAGATTGACACCTTCGACATACTCTTCCCCATCAATATTGACAGGAATATCCAAGATAAATAGATTCTCTCTTTGCAGCGTCTTCTCCTCTAAATAGGCTGAAGAATCTGTAATGACAGCTAATTTCATGACTAAAACTCCAAATTGATCCCTGGAAGATCCAAGGCAATTTCTGTTACTTCATACGTCAAACGATTGAGCATGTTCAAACATGGACGTGCCAAGGTTTCGACTTCTTCTTGGTTAAATTCGCTTGGTTCGTTGACAATACGACCTTCCACATGGTTCACTTGGGAAATTGTTCCGCTGATGACAAATTTGTCAAAGACAATCATAAAGCTCAAGATAACGACTAAAGAAGTCACTTGGTTTTCTTGGTCATGTTGGAGTAACTGAAAGTTCACGTCTACCTTGGTTTCAGGAGCTCCATTTTCATTTTCCCATTCAAAGTTACGAGCATCAAAGTGATACTGGCTAACAAATTCTTGTTCTCGTTTAAGATTCATTTTTCTCTCCCATTGCTACAATTTACTATGCAATTGTACCACATTTTTATCATTTCATCTAGTTTTCTAGGCTTTAGTCAATTCCAATTTCATCTTTAACAACAGCAGCAATCGTATCTACGTAGTAGTTAACTTCTTCTGTTGTTGGGGCTTCTGCCATGACACGCAAGAGGGGTTCTGTTCCACTTGGGCGGACAAGGATACGACCGTTCCCTGCCATTTCTTCTTCCATCTTTTCGATGATTGTCTTGATGGCTGGTACTTCCATAGCCTTTTCTTTCATGGCATTTTTCACTCGGATATTGACCAGTTTTTGTGGGTAAATCGTCACTTCTGATGCCAGTTGAGACAAGCTCTTGCCTGTTTCTTTCATGATTTTAGTCAATTGGACAGCTGATAATTGACCATCACCAGTTGTATTGTAATCCATTAAGATAACGTGACCAGACTGTTCACCACCAAGATTGTAGCCTGATTTTCTCATTTCTTCAACGACATAGCGGTCACCAACAGCAGTCACTGCCTTGTTAATACCGGCACTCTCCAAGGCCTTATGGAAGCCAAGGTTAGACATAACGGTTGTCACGATGGTGTTTTGAGCCAACTGGCCTTTTTCAGAAAGATATTTTCCGATGATGTACATGATCTTATCACCATCGACGATGTCACCATTTTCATCAACAGCAATCAAACGGTCACTATCTCCGTCAAAGGCCAAACCAATAGCTGACTGGCTTTCTTTGACCACTTCTTGAAGAGCTTCTGGATGTGTAGAACCCACATTCAAGTTGATATTAAGACCATCTGGTGTCTCCCCAATAACAGTTATTTGAGCCCCAAGGTCTGCAAAGATTTGACGAGCACTCGTAGACGCTGCACCGTTGGCTGTATCCAAGGCCACTTTCATTCCTTCAAGAGGAGTTCCAGTTGAAACAAGGTAGCCTTCATACTTACGTAAACCTTCTGGATAGTCCACTAAGGTTCCCAAGCCTTCGGCACTTGGACGAGGAAGGGTGTCTTCTGTAGCATCCAACAAGGCTTCGATTTCTGCTTCTTTTTCATCATCAAGTTTGAAGCCGTCCCCACCAAAGAATTTAATTCCATTATCAAGGGCTGGGTTGTGACTAGCGGAAATCATGACACCTGCACTGGCTCCCTCAGTTTTAACCAAGTAAGCTACTGCTGGTGTTGCAAGGACACCGAGTTTGTAGACGTGAATCCCTACAGAGAGGAGACCTGCCACTAAGGCAGATTCTAGCATTTCTCCTGAGATGCGTGTATCACGTCCTACAAAGACTTTAGGGGCTTCTGTTTCGTGTTGGCTAAGAACATAACCACCAAAACGTCCCAGTTTAAAGGCCAATTCTGGCGTCAGTTCTACGTTTGCTTCTCCACGGACTCCATCGGTCCCAAAATATTTACCCATTTTATTTATCATCCTTTTCTACTATTTTGTTTAGTCCTGTTTAGACGAGTCTGGTTTCGTTTCTGAACTCGTTGAAGACGAACTGCTGGTTGAAGAGCCCGTTGACGAGGTCGTTGACGAAGAACTCGAGCTAGACGATACTGTTTTGGTTGTAATTTTCATTGTAGTGTCAAATGGCATAATGACGCTTGGTAAGACATTTCCATTTTTATCGACTGCTTGTAGAGGAACAGAGGACGAGTAGTTTCTAGTTATCCGTTCACTCGTCGGTAAGATGGCAATGACACGATCTACTTTGGAGAGGGTTTCCTCATCACTAATAACCGTTACTTTTTCATCTGATACAGTAACGGTATCGATTTTCACGCGAGAATCAATCTGACTAGGATCAATCTCCGGCACAACAATGACATTGTCTCGTTTTGCTTTTTTACCAACCTTCACTGTTATCTTTTGCGGTGTCGCAACAGCCGTCAAACCACTCGGTAAATTTTCAATAGTCAGAGGAACTTCGATGGTTCCTACACTAGCATCAGAAAGATCAGCCGTCACCTTAAATTTGCGGGTACTTTCCTGCATCTCACTCGCCAAAGCAACTCTGTTTGACCCTGTTAGAAAGACCGTCACCTCAGATGTAAAACCACTGATAAAATACTGATCACTGTCATACTGAATATCAATTGGGACATTAAGAACTGTGTTTGTATAAGTCTCCGTCCGCACCTGTCTGGCACTGTTGCTATTCTGATAGTTTGTCAAAGTTGCATAGATAAAGAGAATGCAGGCGAAAAAGAAGGAAGAAATGATGTATAGACTATTTTTTCTCATGTTTCAATCCTCCTAGCAAGCGCTCTTTCAGACCTTGCTTTTTCTCTGATTTTGGAAGTAAGATTCTTCTTAATTCAGATTCAAACTCTTCCAAGGTCAAATCGTGCTTAAAGACTCCATTATAGGTGATGGAGATTCCACCCGTTTCTTCCGAAACCACAAAGGTAAGAGCATCTGATACTTCCGACAAACCAATCGCCGCCCTGTGACGCGTTCCAAACTCCTTGGAAATCCCGGTATCTTCAGTCAAGGGTAGGTAGGCTGAAGTTACAGCAATCCGGTCTTCCTTGATAATGACAGCACCATCATGCAAGGGAGTATTGGGAATAAAAATATTGATAAGCAATTCAGCCGAAATTTTAGCATCTAAAGGAATCCCTGTCGAGATGTATTCCTGCAAGGTTCTTACTCGCTGAACCACTACAAGCGCCCCAATCTTACGAGGACTCATGTATTCAACTGATTTCACAAATGCACGAACCATTTGCTCTTCCGCACTGATAGGGGCATTGGAAAAGAAATCAGTAGCCCGACCCAATCGCTCCAAACCAGTCCGAATCTCTGGTGAAAAGATAACCACCGCTGCAATCACCCCGTAGGTGATGATCTGATTGATCAACCAGGAAATAGTTGTTAAACCAATCATATTGGACAGAATCTGACCTAGAATAAAGACCAAAACTCCCCGAACCAATATCATGATTTTAGTCCCTGCAATCGCTTTGGTAAAATGGTACAAAATATAAGTCACAATCAAAATATCAATCAGATTGATGACTATCGTCCAAGGACTTGAAAACAAACTCGTCCAGTATTGTAAATTGGATAATTGTTGAAAATTCATCCCTGGCCTCCTCCCTGTCAAAACACTTTCCGTACTATTATACCATTTTCTGCTCATTTTTTCCCCTATCCTACCTCATTTTAAATTAAGCAAAAATATGATAAAATAAACTGACTAGAAAAAACAAAGGAGAAATCATGTCTCAACTCTATGATATTACCATTGTAGGGGGTGGTCCAGTCGGCCTCTTTGCTGCCTTTTACGCCCACCTACGCCAAGCTAAAGTCCAAATCATCGACTCTCTTCCCCAGCTCGGTGGTCAACCAGCCATCCTCTACCCTGAAAAGCAGATCCTTGATGTGCCAGGTTTTCCAAACTTAACCGGAGAAGAGTTGACCAATCGCTTGATTGAACAGCTAAACGGCTTTGATACCCCTATTCATCTCAATGAAACAGTTCTTGAGATTGAAAAACAAGAAGAAGGCTTTGCCATTACAACCTCTAAAGGAAGTCACCTGTCTAAAACAGTTATCATTGCCATGGGTGGTGGCGCCTTCAAACCACGTCCGCTCGAATTAGATGGCGTTGAAAACTATGAAAATATCCACTACCACGTTTCCAACATCCAACAATACGCTGGTAAGAAAGTGACCATCCTTGGTGGTGGGGACTCAGCAGTGGACTGGGCTCTGGCTTTTGAAAAGATTGCCCCAACCACTCTCGTTCACCGCAGAGATAATTTCCGCGCCTTGGAACATAGTGTGCAAGCCTTGCAAGAATCATCTGTGACCATCAAGACACCGTTCGTTCCTAGCCAACTTATCGGAGATGGAAAAACACTCGATAAACTAGAAATCACCAAAGTCAAATCAGATGAAACCGAAACTATCGAAGTAGACCACCTCTTTGTCAACTATGGTTTCAAATCATCTGTTGGCAATCTTAAAAATTGGGGTCTGGATCTCAACCGTCACAAGATTATCGTCAATAGCAAACAAGAATCCAGCCAAGCAGGTATCTATGCTATCGGCGACTGCTGCTACTATGAAGGTAAGATTGATTTGATTGCGACAGGACTGGGTGAAGCTCCAACAGCTGTTAACAATGCCATTAACTACATTGACCCTGACCAAAAAGTACAACCCAAACACTCGACCAGTTTATAATAAAAGAACCACGGATCAACGATTCGTGGTTTTATAGTTCATCTGCAATCTTGTTTATTTTTCTGAGTCTGTGGTTGACACCACTTTTGGTCAGGGGATTGCTCAGGCTATCCGCCAACTGCTGGATAGAGTAGTCTGGGTGCTGGATCCGTAAGCGAGCCACCTCCTGCAAATCCACTGGTAAATTTTCCAAACCCATTCTATCTTTGATTTTACTGATATTATTGATAGTCTTCATGCTGGCAGAAACTGTCCGAGCGATATTAGCTGTCTCGGCATTATTGGCTCGATTGAGATCGTTACGAGTTTCACGCAAAATCTTGACGCGCTCAAAGTTATCACGCGCCTGCATAGCCCCAATCACGATCAAGAAATCCATGATGTCCTCTGCACGCTGGAGATAGGTAACTGCACCTTTCTTTCGCTCAATAACCTTGGCATCCAACAAAAACTGCTGAAGGAGAGAGGCTAGTCCATGGGCGTGGTCCAGATATACAGAACTGATCTCCAACTGGTACTTGCCAGACTCAGGATCTCGGATGCTACCATTTGCCAGAAAGGCCCCACATAAGTAAGCACGACCAGCCTCTTCATCTGCTAAGATATCGGGATCAATACCCGTCTCCAAACCAAAGAAGGAATCCGCAAGCCGCAAATCAGCCAAAAGCTCCTGCACCCTCTCATCTGTATAGACCGTATAGACACGATTCTTGCGAAGATTGCTTCTCTGATGGTGACGAATTTCTGACTTGATCTCATAAAAATGGAGAAAGGACTCATAAAGGTGCCGAGCTAACTTAGCATTTTCAGTTACGACTGACAAGGTCAAGCCCGAACTAGATAGACCGATACTGCCAGACATCTTGATAATGGCCGATAGTTCATAACGACTGAGATGGTGTTGACCAAGAATTTCCTCTTTTACTGCAACTGTAAAACTCATTTTCTCACCTGTATAATGCGCATCAATTCATCTACAATCAAATCGCCATCATGGAAGGCTCCTCCATTTTCCAAACGAAGGAAGTTGGATGAAATCACACGAGGGACCTGCTTGCAAAGACCAGCAAAATCATGCTCTACCTGAACCAAATATTCATCAAAACGGTTGGTATCCATGTATTCTCTAGGAACCTTCTCGATATTAACCAAGACCGTATCAATAAATGGCCTACCTAAGTGTCGATGGAGGACTTCCACGTGGTCACTGTCTGAAAAGTGCTCTGTTTCCCCACGCTGGGTCATGATATTGCAGACATAGGCAATCTCAGCCTTAGTCTCCAAGAGAGCCTGCCCAATCTCCTCAATGACAATATTGGGCAAAATCGATGTAAAGAGGGAACCAGGCCCCAAGACGATCATATCACTCTCTAGGATAGTATTGACCACTCGACGGCTGGCTTGGGGCGTTTCATCATCCAAGGTATTGGTCACATAGACATGGTCGATCATGCCGGGATGATCTGCAATGTGGCTCTCACCTGCCACCTCAGAACCGTCTTTAAAGACTGCATGCAGTGTCAAAGGCTGATCGCTTGAGGGGTAGATTTTTCCTGTTGTGTGGAAAAAGAGACTTAGCAGCTGCATGGCATTATAAGTGGACCCTTGCATTTCAGAAAGCCCTGCTATAATGATATTTCCTAGAGGATGACCTGCAAAAGCACCAGCGTCTTCTGAAAAGCGGTACTGAAAAACCTTCTCATAAAATTTAGGCATATCCGACATGGCTACCAGGACATTGCGAAGATCTCCTGGTGGTGTCAGCTGTTGGATATTCTTTCTTAGTTCACCAGAAGAGCCACCATCATCAGCTACCGTTACGATGGCTGCGATATCAACATCCTTTTCTCGCAAGCTTTTCAAAATGACGGGGATACCTGTTCCTCCACCAATTACCGTTATCTTTGGTTTTCTCATGAACGGTTTACCGTTTCCTTTCTTCTGTCTTTGTCACGATGGCTTTCATTGACAGACCAGTTTTTAGCAAGGTCCTCAGCTATGCGTTTGGCAAAGGCAACACTACGGTGTTGTCCACCTGTACATCCTACTGCAATGGTTAAAACAGACTTGCCTTCTTTTTTGTAACTTGGCAAAATGGGTTCAATCAAGGCGAGTAAGTGCTGATAGAAACTTTCAGACTCTTCATGATTCATCACATAGTCATAAACTGCTTGATCCTCACCTGTCTGATTACGGAGTTCAGGGAGGTAGTATGGGTTTGGTAAGAAACGGACATCAAAGACCAAGTCTGCATCGATAGGAATACCATACTTGAATCCAAAAGACATGACTTCGATACGGAAAGACTGGGCTTGTTCTTGGTCCGAAAATTGCTCAGCAATGGTTTTACGAAGTTCACGCGGAGTAAGTTCTGTCGTATCCACCACATTTTGGCTCATGTTTTTCAAAGGTGCCAAGAGCTCGCGCTCCAGCTTGATGCCGTCCAAAATCCGACCATCCGCTGCTAGAGGGTGACTCCGTCTGGTTTCCTTGTAACGGGCCACCAATTCCTTATCTTTTGCATCCAAAAAGAGAATTTTGAAATCCAAATCATCTTGGTTTTCCAATTCATCCAAAACTGCCTGAATCTCTGAAAAGAAGGAACGGCTCCGCATGTCCACAACCAAGGCCAGTTTGTGGTCATCATCCTTGGTCTCTACCAACTGCAAAAACTTTGGCAAGAGGGCTGGTGGCATATTGTCAATAGTGAAATATCCCAAATCCTCGAAGGACTGAATGGCTACTGTTTTCCCTGCGCCACTCATCCCTGTCACAATCACCAGGTGAAGTTGTTTCTTTGTCATCTATCTCTCCTTATATCAAAAAAAGTTTGGCAGAGCCAAACTTCAACTAGCTTATCCAATCTCTGCGATCACTTCAATTTCGACTTTTACATCACGAGGAAGACGTGCAACCTCTACAGCTGAACGAGCTGGAAATTCCTCTTTAAAGGCAGTCTGGTAAACCTCGTTAAAAGGAACAAAGTCATTCATATCGCTCAAGAAGCAAGTTGTTTTAACAACATGGTCAAAGTCTGTTCCTGCTTCTGCCAAAATAGCGCCGATATTTTTCAAGACTTGTTCTGTCTGTTCTTGGATCGTTTCTCCTACAATTTCTCCAGTTTCAGGAGATAGGGGAACTTGACCGCTAGCAAACAAAAGATTGCCAACGATTTTCCCTTGAACATATGGTCCGATAGCCTTTGGAGCTTTGTCTGTATGAATTGTTTTTGCCATTTCTTTCCCTCACAATTTTTCTAATATTGCATCCCAAGCCTGATCCATCCCTGCCTTGCTGACAGATGAAAAGAGGATGAAGTCGTCACTTGGGTCAAAGTTTAATTTCTTTTTGATTGCTGATTCGTGCTTGTTCCACTTACCGCGAGGAATCTTGTCCGCCTTGGTCGCAACGATAATAACCGGAATCTCATAATACTTGAGAAATTCGTACATCTGCACATCATCTGCTGACGGGTCGTGGCGGAGATCCACCAAACTGACTACCGCACGGAGATTTTCCCGAGTCGTTAGGTACTCCTCAATCATGCGCCCCCATTTTTCACGTTCCTTTTTAGAAACGCGGGCATAGCCATAACCTGGTACATCCACAAAACGCATCTTGTCATCAATGTTGAAGAAGTTGAGTAACTGGGTCTTCCCAGGTTTTCCTGATGTACGAGCAAGATTTTTGCGGTTCAACATGGTGTTGATAAAGCTAGACTTGCCGACATTTGAACGCCCTGCAAGGGCAATCTCTGGCAGGTCATCCTGCGGATAGTGGGACTTGTTTGCCGCACTGAGCAGGATTTCAGCATTGTGTGTATTAAGTTCCATAGTCACCTCTAGGCTGTTTCTAGAATGGGTTTTTCCGTTCCATCAACAGCTTCTTTTGTGATGCGGACCAATTTCACATTTTCCTGACTCGGTACTTCAAACATAACATCTAGCATGGTTTCTTCGATAATAGACCGAAGACCACGCGCACCAGTTTTGCGTTCGATAGCCTTATTGGCGATTTCTTGAAGGGCTTCATCTTCAAATTCCAACTCAACATCATCATAAGAAAGCAAGGTTTGGTATTGTTTCACCAAGGCATTTCTTGGCTCTTTCAAGATGCGAACCAAGTCATCGACCGTCAATTGCTCAAGAGCAGCAAAGACAGGCAAGCGTCCAATCAACTCAGGGATAATACCGAATTTTTGAATGTCTTCTGCGATGATTTCTTGCATGTAGGAGCTGTTTTCGTCAATCGCCTTGTTATTTTGGCCAAAACCGATGACTTTTTCTCCCAGACGTTGTTTAACGATTTCTTCGATGCCATCAAAAGCACCACCTACGATAAAGAGGATATTTTTAGTATCCACCTGAATCATCTCTTGTTGTGGATGTTTGCGTCCTCCTTGAGGCGGCACGCTAGCGACAGTTCCCTCGATAATCTTGAGAAGGGCTTGTTGCACACCTTCACCCGAAACGTCACGTGTGATAGACACATTCTCGCTCTTCTTGGCAATTTTGTCAATTTCATCTACGTAGATAATCCCACGTTCTGCACGTTCGATGTTAAAGTCAGCAGCCTGCAAAAGTTTGAGGAGGATATTTTCCACGTCCTCACCCACATACCCAGCCTCAGTCAGAGCCGTCGCATCTGCAATAGCGAAAGGCACGTTCAAGCTCTTAGCCAAAGTCTGAGCCAAGAAAGTTTTCCCTGAACCAGTTGGACCAATCATCAAGATGTTTGACTTCTGCAAATCCACATCTTCTGACTCTTCACGCGTATCATGGAAATTGATGCGTTTGTAGTGGTTGTAAACTGCCACTGCCAAGGCACGTTTAGCGCGATCCTGACCGATCACATAGTGATTCAAGATATTGAGGAGTTCGATTGGTTTTGGTACTTCAGACAAGTCTGCCAAAACTTCCTCAGCCAACTCCTCCCGAATGATTTCCTGGGCCAATTCCACACATTCATTACAGATAAAGGCGTTGTTCCCAGCGATTATTTTCTTTACTTCTTCTTGGCTCTTGCCACAAAATGAGCAATAAACCATCATATCATTTTTCCTATTTGTAGGCATGATTTCCTTCCATTCTAATTTATCATTCTATCTAAAATAAGGTCATATAAAAAGCGTGGACACTGTTTACCAGATTGGTAAAAGCATTCAACCAGAGTAAGGCAGACAGTCCATAGCGCTTCTTACGAAAAGCCTGTGCTCCAGTCAAAATACAGATCACACACAACAAAGCTGTAAAAAATCCAAATATACTGCGCTCCATTAGACTTCCTTTCTATCTCGGTATTCGATGGTAAAATCATAGTCGTTTTTCTCATCTCGGGTGTAAGATTTGCTTGCTACTGTCTCAAAATGAGACAAGTCAAACTCCTCAGGGAAATAGGTATCTCCCTCCACCTGAGCATGAATCTGTGTCACGATGATTTCATCTAAATAAGGCTCAAAAGCCTGAAAAATCTGCTTTCCGCCAATGATATAGAGATTTTTTTCCTGACTCTGATACCACGCTAAAACAGACTCCACATCTTGAAATACGAGCGCCCCATCTATGACTTCTTCGCTATTTCGCGTTAAAATCAGGGTTTGCCGTTTTGGAAGCAGACGACGTCCCATACCATCAAAGGTCACTCGTCCCATCAGTATAGCATGATTTAAAGTTGTTTCCTTAAAATGTTGCAACTCTGCTGGCAAATGCCAAGGGAGACGATCTTCCTTCCCAATCACACCTTTTTCATCTTGGGCCCAAATGGCTATGATTTTCTTTGTCATGCTTCCGTCCTTTTTATTGATACTACTATTTTATCAAAATTCTCCCAAAAAGGCTGTTTTGAAACGCGCGCAAAAGAGAGAAAAGGAGCAGGCTTCATTCAGCCTGCTCCTCTCGTCCCTAGGACGTATATTTTTTTGCTTCTGATTCAATTTTTTCAACCACTTCTTGGATACTTAGTCCAGTTGTGTCAAGGTAAACTGCATCCTCAGCCTGTTTGAGAGGTGAGGTTTCACGATGACTATCCTTGTAGTCACGCGCCGCAATCTCTTCTTTCAACGTTTCCAAGTTAGTCTCAATCCCTTTAGCAATATTTTCCTTGTAACGACGCTCTGCTCTTTCTTCAACAGAAGCCACTAGGAAAATCTTGAGTTCAGCTTGTGGTAAAACAACTGTCCCGATATCACGCCCATCCATGACGATACCGCCTTGCTGAGCAATCTCTTGCTGGAGCGAAACCAGTTTCTCACGCACTTCAGGAATGGCAGCAATGCTTGAAACCTTGTTGGTCACTTCATTTTCACGAATCGGATGCGTAATATCAACATCCCCTACAAAAACAAGTTGCTCACCTGTTTCTGAACGACCAAAACTAATGGGGTGTTGGTTAAGAAGCTCAAGAAGTTGGTCTACATTTCCTGCATTCAACTGGTGTTTGAGCGCTATATAAGTCGCAGCACGGTACATAGCACCTGTATCGAGATAAGTATAACCAAAATCCTTAGCGACAATCTTTGCGACCGTACTCTTGCCACTCGAAGCTGGACCATCGATAGCAATTTGAATTGTCTTCATGACCGACTCCTATCTTGTCTTAATCACATCACCTGGATTGGCAAACCAAGATCCAGATGACATGTGAGAAGGATTTAGAGCCTCTAGCTGGGCAATGGAAATCCCTGCACGCTGAGCAAGAGCTGCCTCTCCCTCTCCAGGCTGTACTGTAAGTGTTCCTTCACCCTCTGCATGTTCTTCCGAACTGCTTTCTGAAGGTGTTGATTCAGAAGAAGATGTTTCCTCTACCTTGCTACTTGAAGATGATGATGCTTCCACTTTAGAACTTGAACTTGTAGAAGGAGACGATGCATCATAGAAGTCCTTCAAAGATGAAGTACGATTGCTTCCTCCGGTTGATAGGTAAATCAATACAACTACCATCGCTACAACGATTACAAAGAAGAGGCTGGCTAGAACCGTTAAGACACGATTCGCAACAACGCCTTTCCCTTTTTGTTTCCGGTGTCGACGCTCTGATCTTGTTTCTTCCTCATTGTTTTCGTAAATATCTTCTTGCCACGGTTCTTTTTCCATACCTTACTCCTTGTTTTTTTTACATTTTCTTATTACAATATAAATATGAAAGTCACACTTATACCCGAACGGTGCATTGCCTGCGGGCTTTGCCAAACCTATTCTGAACTCTTTGATTACCATGATAATGGAATCGTTCGATTTTACGATGATCCAGTCAAATTGCAAAGAGAAATCGCTGAGACCAGCGATGTTCTGGAGGCCATCAAAAATTGTCCTACAAGAGCACTTCTAAAAGATCCATCGTAGGAAGCAGGGAATAAATATAATTGATTTTTTCTCATTTTTCCCACACCTACTAGTTTAGCATATTTCTAGGTAAAATTATAGTCTTTTTTGGTTATTTTTTTCCTTCAATAATAGAAAGGTCACTTTTTTCTTTGACGAGATAGAGTGGTCTTTTTTTGGTCTCTAGATAAATCTTACTGATATACTTACCGAGAATCCCAATCGTCAGGAGTTGAATCCCTCCAAGAAAGAGGATGACAGCCATCAAAGAGGTCCAACCAGATGTCGGATTTCCCAAGATAAGGGTCCGAAACACCACAAAAAATGTCATCACAAACGAAAGAAAACAAGATAGAAGTCCCGCTACAAAGGCTATACTCAAGGGAAAATCTGAAAAGTTAAGAATTCCTTCAATCGAGTAGAAAAAGAGCTGTCTAAAACTCCAACTGGTCTTGCCAGCCTGTCGTTCAACGTTTGGATAGTCCAGATAGTGCGTTTTAAAACCCACCCAGGCAAAGAGTCCTTTAGAAAAACGATTGGACTCGGTCAGGGTTAAAATAGCATCTACCACAGATCTTCTCATCATGCGAAAATCACGGACACCTGAGGGCAGAGCTACTGGGCTGATTTTTTGCATGAGGCGGTAAAAGAGGTCCGCACAGAGACTACGGAAAAAGGGTTCCCCCTCCCGACTAGTTCTCCGTGTCCCAACACAGTCTATGTCTGCATTTTGGTCTAGTAAGGCTTTCATCTCAAGTAGCATACTAGGAGGATCCTGAAGGTCTGCATCCATCACGACCACCAAGTCTCCAGTTGCATGCTGCAAGCCTGCGTATAAGGCTGCCTCTTTCCCAAAATTTCGTGAGAATGAGACATAACGGACCGCAGGATTTTGCTCCCGATAGGCCTTCAAAAGCTCCAAGGTTCCATCGCTAGACCCGTCATCCACAAAGACATACTCGATCTCTGCTCCCAAGTCAGGAAGCAGAGCTTCCACAGACTGATAAAAAAGAGGAAGTACTTCCTCTTCGTTTAAACAAGGGACAATGATTGAAATCATCATCTTAGTCTTCAAATCCATTTGGATGCTTGCTTTGCCAACGCCATGCGTCTTCACACATTTGGGTGATGTCGAGTTCTGCTTCCCAGCCCAGTTCTGCTTTGGCTTTTGCAGGGTCTGAGTAGCAGGCAGCAATATCACCTGGGCGGCGTTCTACGATGCGGTATGGAATAGGACGTCCCACCGCTTTTTCCATGTTTTGGATAATTTCAAGAACTGAATAGCCTTTACCTGTTCCAAGGTTGTAAATGTTAAGGCCTGAACCTTTTTGGATCTTTTGTAGAGCTGCAACGTGACCTTTGGCTAGATCTACAACGTGGATATAGTCACGAACACCAGTTCCATCTTCTGTATCGTAATCATCTCCAAAGACTTGTACTTGTTCCAGTTTGCCAACTGCTACTTGTGAAACATAAGGCAAAAGATTATTTGGAATGCCGTTTGGATTTTCTCCTAGGTCTCCACTTTCATGCGCTCCGATTGGGTTAAAGTAACGAAGCAAGACCACATTCCATTCTGAATCTGCCTTGTAGATATCGGTCAAAATTTCCTCTAACATGAGCTTGGTACGACCGTATGGATTGGTCACTGAAAGTGGGAAATCTTCCAAGATTGGAACAGTGTGAGGGTCTCCGTAAACTGTCGCCGAAGAACTGAAGATGATGTTCTTACAGTTATTTTCTTCCATAGCTTTCAAAAGGCTAACAGTTCCTGAGATATTGTTGTCATAGTAGGCAAGAGGAATACGGGTTGATTCGCCAACAGCCTTCAAACCCGCAAAGTGAATCACACCAGTCGGTTCTTCCTGCTTGAAAATATCTCTGAGTGTATCTGTGTCACGGATATCTGCCTCATAAAAAGGAATCTCAACTCCTGTGATTCTTTCAACAACTTCTAAACTTTTACGATTGCTATTGACAAGATTATCCACCACAACCACTTGATGACCTGCTTGGATCAACTCAATAACAGTGTGGGTTCCGATAAATCCAGCACCACCAGTTACCAAAATCTTTTCTTGCATCTTTCTTCCTCGATTCTCGGATTATTTTTTCTTATTTTATCATTTTTGATAGGGAATGTCATTTGACATCCTAAACTACCTGCTAAAATTTCAGTAAAATCTTACTCGCTTTTTACTCGCTTGACATAGTTTGCAATTGGGTAGTTTACTGGGTCCAAGGTCAACTCCTTGTCTTGGACCAGTTGAGCTAGATGGTAACCGATGATAGGGCCGGTTGTGAGGCCTGATGAACCTAGACCACTTGCCGCATAAACACCCGCTAAGCCTGGCACCTGTCCAAAGAAAGGGGAGAAATCACTGGTATAGGCGCGAATTCCTACACGCTCACCTGATGATTTCGCTTCTGCCAAGGCTGGATAGTGGGGTAAGGCTGCCTCCTCCATTTGTTGGAGCAAGGTTTCATCCACTGTCAAATCAAATCCCATATCATTTTCATGGGTAGCACCTAAGGACAATTTCCCACCTGCAAAAGGGATCAAATCCCACTCCCCTTCTGGCATGACAACAGGGTAAGATTCTAGGTCTTTGGAGAACTGATAATCTCGGAGTTGCCCCTTTTGGGGACGAACATCTACCTCATATCCTAAAGGCTCCAAAATGTCCCTCAACCAAGCTCCTGTTGCCAAAATAACCTGATCAAACACCTCTTCACCAATCTGATAGCCGGATGCCAAAGGTGTCAGACTCACTTTTTCTTTGACCAGCTTGACTTGACTAGCTTTTAGCAAACGAGTCACTAAGAGTTGGCCATCTACTCTCGCTCCACCAGAAGCATAGAGCAGGCGGTCAAATCCCTGCAAGCCAGGGAATAATTCATTTGCAGACGCTTGGTCTAGAATAGCTAATTGACCTATCAAGGGAGATTCTTCCCTACGCTGGAGTGCTAGTTCATAGAGTTCTTCTAACTTGGATTCATCCTTTTTCAAGAGAAAAACTCCCGAACGCTGGTAAAAGTCGATTTCCTGTCCTGACTTTTCTAAATCAGCCAACAAATCCACATAAAAGTCAGCTCCCAAGCGCGCCATCTTGTACCAGGCTTTATTACGGCGTTTGGAAAACCAAGGACTGATAATTCCCGCTGCTGCCTTGGTAGCCTGACCTTGTCCATGGTCAAAAACGGTCACCTCTAGATCACTTTCTTTAGAAAGGTAGTAGGCAGCTGTTGCCCCTACAATCCCTGCTCCAATAATGGCAACTTTTTTCATTGTCTTCACCTTCTAACTAGATATGGTGGAAAGGATCGGTCGATGCCTGACTAGGCAAGATATCAATAGACCAGCCCTTCTCTTCCTTCCATTGAGTAAGAAGTGCAACGATTCTTTCCACAAAAAGCACTTCTATATAGTGGCCTGGGTCCAATGCCAGCAAGCCATCGGACAGCATATCCTGAGCAGTATGGTAGTAAATGTCACCAGTGATATAAACATCTGCTCCCTTAGCTAAAGCATCCTTATAGAAAGACTGCCCGCTACCACCACAGATGGCCACTCTTGAAATAGACTTCTGCAAGTCATTCTCTTGATAATGCACCAATCGAAGACTATCTAGACCAAAAACTTGCTTGACATGTTGTGCCAATTCCCCAAATGTCTGAGTTTGAATATTTCCAATCCGCCCAATCCCACGTCCTGGGCCTGTTTCCTGCAGATAGGTCGTGTCCTCAATACCTAGCATCTGGCAGAACCAGTCATTGAGACCATTCTCAACGATGTCAATATTGGTGTGACTGACATAAACTGCGATGTCATGCTTAATCAGGTCAATGTAAATCTTATTTTGCGGATGGCTAGCGACCAAATCCTTGATAGGACGGAAAATCGGCGCGTGCTTAACGATAATCAAGTCCACACCCTTTTCAATGGCTTCAACCACCGTCTCTTCACGAATGTCGAGGGCAACCATAACCCTTTGGATCTCCTTGTCTAAAGTACCGATTTGCAGGCCACGACTGTCTCCCTCCATGGAAAATTCCTGAGGACAAAAGTCTTCATAACGTTTAATCACTTCACTTGCTAACATGGAGCACCTCCTTGATGGCTTGAATTTTATCTACAAGAACTTGACGTTCTTCCAGATTTTTTTCTGGGATTTGGCTAAGGGCAAATTCTAACTTAGCTGCTTCTTTTTGCCACTTTTGGACAAAGACTGGGCTGACTTCTTTGGACAAGATAGGTCCAAAACGGACATCACTTGCTGATAACTTCATTTGTCCCGCTTCCACTACTAGAATTTCATAAAATTTGCCAGCTTCTTCTAGGATGCTTTCTGCTACAATCTGAAAACCGTGGTCTTCTAGCCAGATGCGCAAGTCGTCTTCACGATTATTGGGCTGGAGAATCAAACGTTCTACATTAGCCAGCTTTTCCAAGCCTTCTTCCAATATGGTAGCAATCAAACGACCTCCCATACCTGCAATGGTGATAACCGATACTTGGTCGACATCTTCAAAGGCTGCCATGCCATTGGCTAAACGGACTTGGATTTTTTCCTTTAGGCCGTGAGCCTCAACATTTTTAACCGCAGACTGGTAGGGGCCATCCACCACCTCACCAGCAATAGCACGCTCAATTTGGCCTCTCTCTACCAACTCGATAGGCAGATAAGCATGGTCACTCCCCACATCAAGTAACACAGCACCTTGGGACACAAAGGACGCCACCAATTCTAATCTCTTTGAAATCATCTTCTCTCACTTTCCAAAACTCTATTACCTCTTATTATACCACATTTCAGCTAGCAATCTTGCACCTAAAAAGACCGCAATCCACAGATTGCAGTCTTTCTTTATTTTCTGGCTTGGTAACGACTAGTCAAGATGAAAATCACGGTAAAGACCAACATCATGGCCCCATAAACAGGCAGTGTTTGTCCTGTTAAGGTCGAAATTTCAAGCAACTTTTGAATCATTGGGAAAAGAGCTGTGGCTAGGAAACCACCTACTGACCAGACAACCAAGAGGACTCGCCAGAGGGTAAATGGCATGCAGGCTCTAAATACGGATAAGAAACCGATAGACCCAAGGAGATAATAAAGTAGGGTTGAGATTTCTAACTCAGACCAACCTTGATTCGCTCCAAAAATTTTCACAAAGAGAACGCTGAACACGACCATGAGGGCACTTGGTAGGGCACGAAGCATGGATCTTCTGAGGAAATTTGGCTCAACAGGCTTGATATTCCGCTCAAAAGTCAGAACGAATGGCGGGAACCCTTCCACGAATTGGTCAATCATGGTAATCTGGATTGGAATGAAAGGGAAAATCAAAATCCACTCAGACCGTCCCAGAAGAACACTAGCGATACAGATGACTGCAAGCAAGAAGGAATAGGTGGTCTTAATCAAGAAAATCGGTGCGATATGGGCGATGTTATTGACCACGCGACGACCTTCAAAGAGAATCTCAGGAACATCATTAAAGTCTGAGTTCAAGAGAACTAGATTGGCAATCTGACGAGTCGCCGGATCTCCCTCCGCCATTACAATCGAACAATCTGCCTCACGGAGGGCCAGGATATCATTGACTCCATCCCCTGTCATGGCCGTTGTATGCCCTGCTTTTTTCAGGGTTTGGATGATGAGTTTCTTTTGATGAGGGGAAACACGACCGAAAATAGCTGTCTCTTCAGCCATGGCCATCAATTCCTCATCCGTGATTTTTGAGCAATCTACATAGCTGTGATAGTCCGCAAAGCCAGCCTTCTGGGCAATGCTGGAAACCGTAACTGGATTGTCGCCAGAGATAATCTTGAGACCTACTTCCTGGGAACGGAGATAGTCCAGCGTCTCAGCTGCTCCTTCTCGAATGGGGTCCAAGATCTCTAGCAGGGCCAGGGCCTGAATATCAGATGGTTTCTGTGGTTTGTGATAATCTAGTTTTTCCTGACTGAGGGCCAAGACCAAGACACGTGACCCTCTCTCCAAAGCCTGTCTAGCTTCTGGGACTTCAGAGTCCAACAACATCTCAGGTGCACCTAAGAAAACAGTTCCCAAACCTTGCAACTCCATAGCCCCCCACTTGCGGTCGCTAGAAAAAGGCAGATTGGAAATCATAGGATAAGCAACCTTTCCTTGGAAACGCTGGCGAATGGCTTGAGCTGTAGGATTTTTATCCTCACTGTGAGCTATGTAGCTGGTCAGAATGCTGGCAATAGCCTCTTCACCATAAGTTTCCGTCAGAGGAAGAAAAGCCTCCACTTGCATCTTTCCTTGGGTGATGGTCCCCGTCTTGTCCAGACAGAGCATATCCACGCGCGCCAAGGTCTCGACAGAGTACATCTCCTGCACCAAGACCTTTTTCAAGCCCAGCTTGATCACCGCAGTCAAGAGCGAAGTTATGGTCAAAAGGGCGATTCCCTTGGGCAGCATACCCAAAAGGGCTGTTGACGAATTTACAACGGATGACTTGAGGGGCAAGCCTTTTAAAATAAAGGCCTCTAGCAGGAGAGCTAGACCAAAGGGAATGATAATCTTCCCAGTAAAACCAGCTAGCTTGTCTAGCGATTTCATGATACGGGAGTTGATCGGTTTCACTGTCTTAGCTTCCAGCATGAGTTTGGAAGCATAGTTGTCTGCCCCGACATGGTGAACTTGAGCCAAAA
>NZ_KV821994.1:156438-161201 GCF_001815805.1 Streptococcus sp. HMSC072D05 | reverse complement strand
AAAACTGCGCCACTGGCTAGGAAACTCCCTGATAAAAGCAAGGCATCCACTTCTTTTTGCACCAAATCACTCTCACCCGTCAACATGGCTTCATTGACTTCCGCAAATCCTTCCAGAACCAGAGCATCACTAGGAATCTGCTCCCCAGCAGACAAACGAATGACATCTCCTAGAACCAACTCTTCTGGATCGAGATCGACTTCTTGACCATCACGGATGGTTTTGACCTTTTCCTTAGTCATGAGATTGAGCTTGTCCACCATGTGTTTAGCCCGTAGCTCAGTCACAATCCCAGAAAAGGCGTTAAAGCAAATAACGGCAAAGAAGACCAGATTGCTCCAAGCCTGCACAAAAGCTAGTGCCAAAGCAATAACAAAGTTTAATGCGTTAAAAAGTGTAAAAACATTTCGTTTGATGATTTGCCAAGTACTGGTACTGGCTGAAGCGGTAAAGTCATTGACCAAACCTTGAGCCTGTCTTTCCTTGACTTCTCTTTGGGTTAATCCCATAATCTTATTTTTATCCATAAATTCTATCATATCATTTTTTTTAAAAGAATTCTAATCCCATCTAAAACTGTTGGCTGATAACTGAAAAAGTTTGCCAGTAGTCTTTTGATAAGGTATAATAATAAAAGCAATACAATCGAAGGAGATCTCATGTTTTATACTTATTTGCGTGGACTAGTCATGCTGATTTTGTGGTCCATCAATGGCAATGCCCACTATCACAATACTGATAAAATCCCTAGCCGAGACGAAAACTATATCCTCGTCGCACCTCACCGTACCTGGTGGGATCCTGTTTACATGGCCTTTGCGACCAAGCCAAAACAGTTCATCTTTATGGCCAAAAAAGAGCTGTTTAACAACCGTATCTTTGGCTGGTGGATCCGTATGTGCGGCGCCTTTCCTATCGACCGGGAAAAACCTAGTGCCTCTGCCATCAAGTACCCTATCAACGTCCTCAAAAAAAGCGACCGCTCTCTCATCATGTTCCCAAGTGGGAGCCGTCACTCAAATGATGTCAAGGGTGGAGTAGCCTTGATTGCTAAAATGGCTAAGGTTCGTATCATGCCGGTTACCTACACCGGTCCCATGACCTTGAAAGGCTTGATTAGCCGTGAACGTGTGGATATGAACTTTGGAAATCCTATCGATATCTCAGACATTAAGAAAATGAATGATGAAGGGATTGAAATGGTTGCAGACCGTATCCAAGCAGAATTCCAACGTTTGGACGAAGAAACCAAGCAATGGCACAATGATCAAAAACCAAACCCACTCTGGTGGTTTGTCCGCATCCCTGCCCTTATCCTTGCAGTGTTTGTTGGTATCCTAACGATTATCTTTAGCTTTATCGCAAGCTTTATCTGGAATCCAGATAAGAAGAGAGAGACTCTTGGTTAAAAAATACAATTATCCCTTAGCTTTTGCCAAGGGATATTTCTTTTATTCGATTTTCCATTTTTGGGACAACCAGTTGGAAAAGGCTAGAAATCGCTCAGCCACTTGCTCATGATGCCCATAAGGATCAAAAACAAACTGCCCAGTCAGATAACGTTTCTGAAGACTGGTATGGATCTGCTCAGCATAGGCTGGTGCTTGACCCAAGCGATTGGTATGATGGGCTCCTTCTGTTTGGCCATTCTGTAAATACAGCAAACAATCTAAATTTTTCACCTTTTCTTCCCTGCAATAAGTCGTAAAATCAGGGTACCAAAAGGAACCACAGATAGAGAAGATACAGGAGACCTTATCAAAATGGAAAAGACTGTATACAGCCGCCAAACCACCTAGTGAGTAACCCCCATAAGCAAGGCGATTTTTGTCCAGACGATAAAGCGACTGCAGCTTGTCTAAAAGACTACCAAATAAATGATCATGATAGGCATTTGCCTGACCCCCAAAATCCAGAGCCCCATCTCTCAGAGCAGATGCCTTCCATGGAGTGTAGTCATCTAGGCGATTTTTAGAGGTCAAGCCCACTAAAATCACAGATTCTGAAAGGGAAGATAGAAAATCCAAGTTTCCATCATTCAAGAGAACAGCTGGATAGGTTTGGTTGGGATCATAAGTCGAAGGAAGGCTGACCTTGACTTGGATCCCTTCCCAGTCAAACTCATTATTTATTGATAAAGTCATTGATTTTCTCAAGGGAATCAATCACTGCTGGACCATAGTCCATTAACTCATCGTAAGAAATGGTCATGATTTTTTGATTCTTAATAGCAGGAACATTTTCCAAAACTTCATTTGCCTTCATCAACTCTACTGCGTTAGCATCCAATTTTTTATTGCGGTCGCTGGTTACATAGATAATCAACTCAGGATCCATTGACACGAGATTTTCCAAGGTCAAGCCTGATGTTCCCGTTGCAACGTTGGTATAACCAAGTTGATTTAACAAGCTCTCTTGCAAAGCAGACTTGTAAGCACCAAAGGTTTCGTCATTATAAGCAACCATAATCAAAGCCTTTTTCTTTTCACCTTGGCTTGTCGGGTTTGCTTTCTTAACAGCGTCAATTTTAGCTTGTAATTGGGCTGCGTATTCATTAGCCTTGTCCTGAACATTGAAAATCATTCCAAGATTTTTGACATCTTCTACGATATTTCCCAAATCTTGCTGAATCGTTGAGAGAGAAGCTTTTTGCGTATAGACTGGGATTTTGTTTTCATTCCAAGCGCTAACTGTTCCCAAGGATTTTTCTGAAAACATCATGTTTCGACCCATCACCGCATCTGGCTCATAAGAAAGGACTGTCTCTTGAGAGACTGTTTTTTTATCACCGATTTGAGGAATGGTCGCAATCGCGTCCTTGTATTTGTCCGTCACAGCATTGTCCGGGTTGAGCATGCCAGCAATTTTATCCTTCAAGCCTAACTCCAACAAGATTTCAGTGGTTGAAAGATTGTTGGTGATAACTTTTTCAGGTGCCTTGTCAAAGACTTGTTCGACTTCATTTCCCTTAACATCATAGGTTTTAACCGTTAACGGATAAGTCGTCTCTGTGCTGGCCTTTTGACTTGTTTCTGTGCTAGACTGCGTGGTAGCTTTTTCTGTAGTAGTGTTGCCACAAGCTGCCATGGTTAAGGTAGCTACTGTTACGAGTAAAATGCTTAGTGTTTTTTTCATCTTATTTTCCTTTTTACTTTTATAAATAGTGAATCATGGCTTGCTGATCCTCGGTCCAAGTCACCTGACTTTGAACTCCGTATACAGTTTGCAATGACTCAGGGGTGATGGTCTCCTTTGGAGTCCCTTGGTAAAGGATTTCTCCCTCTTTCATCAGATAGAGATAATCCGAATAGCGACAAGCAAGTTGAATATCATGTAGGACAGCTAAAACATTGACCTTGAGATTCTTCACAATTGCCAACAAGTCTAACTGGTACTTGATATCCAGGTGATTGGTAGGTTCATCCAGGAGCAAGAGAGTCGGTTCTTGCGCCAAGGCGCGTGCCAACAAGACTCTCTGTTTCTCGCCCCCTGACAAGGACGAATAGAGACGAGTTTTCTTCTCAAGCATATCCACCTTGACGAGAGCATCTTGAACGAGGGCATAATCCCTTTCCTTTTCCTTCTGTAAAAAAGAGAGGTGGGGAGTTCTGCCCAACAAGACGATTTCCTCAACTGTACAATCAAACTGCAATTGATTAAACTGGGTGACAACTGCCATTTGCTTGGCTGTTTCTTTGAGTGACCAATGCTCCAGTGGCTTTCCATCTAGGCTTATCAAGCCTTTGTCCGCCTTTTCCTGACGATAGAGGAGTTTAAGCAGGCTGGTTTTTCCACTTCCATTTGGCCCTAGTATCGTGTGAAATTGATACCCCTCAACCTTAAGAGAAACTCCTTTGAGGATTTTTTTCTCTCCTAGTCCAAAGTGGACATCCTGACAAATCAAGTCCATATCAGGCCCTCACCTCCCTTCGCCTACCTCCAACAATGTAGATAAAGAAGGGAGCACCTACTAAGGCTGTGAAAATACCAATCGGCAGCTCAGCATTTGGAATGATGACACGAGAGAGTACATCTGCCCAGACGACAAAGAGGGCACCCAGTAAGGTCGCAATGGGAAAAAGTCTCCTGTAATTCGTTCCTACTAACCCTCGAGCTAAGTGAGGAGTAATGAGACCAACAAATCCAATAATCCCACAGGTGGCCACCAAGACTGCTGTCAGCACAGCCACCATGGTCACATAAAGATACCAATAGAAGCGTAAGGGAATTCCCAACGTTAAAGCAGCCTCATCTCCCATCATCATCGCATTAAAAACACGATACTGGGTAGCGAAAAATAGAAAGGCTACTCCCACTACTATAGTTGGCAAGAGTAAGTCAGACCAGTTAGTTCCGGCAAGCGAACCCATGGTCCAAAACTTAATGGTCATCACACTGTCCGCATTAGCGCCAACTGAGATAATAAAGTTGGAAAATGCCAGAAAGAGAGCATTGACCACCGTTCCTGATAAGATCAGACTAGAAGTCGTCATCCTTCCCTGCATAGAGGCAATGATGAGGACAGCAATGGTTGCCAAAATAGCTCCAAGAAAAGCTCCAAGGCTAATCACTAATTTTAAACCAAGAATGATGCTCAAGGTTGCCCCTAGAGTTGCACCCGCAGAAATTCCTAAGACATAAGGCTCTGCGATGGGATTGTTCACTGTGGACTGCATCACGCTACCACACATAGAAAGACCAGCCCCAACTATCAAGCCTAACAATACTCGGGGGAATCTCATATTCCATACAATGACAAGAGT
>NZ_KV821994.1:140359-156338 GCF_001815805.1 Streptococcus sp. HMSC072D05 | reverse complement strand
GGAAACCTCTCCTATCTCAAGAGGAAATCCCAATTTGCTCAAAATGATCCGATAGGTATCTCCTAGATCAATCGCAACGGATCCCATAGAAACTGCTAGAAAGAGGGAAATTCCTAAAACACTTAGCAAAATACCTAAAAACAACACAAATTGCAGGTCCCGTCGGCTTCCAGAAAATTTGGAAAGCATGCAAACCTCCTTTGATAGAATCTTAAAAATTTAGAAAATTCTCATAAAAAGTATACCATATTTCTATTAGATGGACAAGGATAGAGACATATATAGAAAAAGCCCTCTGAAGTCAGAGAGCTGATTTGAGCTCGGGCTATAATCCTAGTGAAACAAAAAAATCTACACGATCAGAAAAGTCTCTATCGTGCCATTTTCATACATGATGTATAGTCCAAGTAGAATGAATACTATGGGCACAATGATTCGCTCGTATTTTTCAATTGTCTCGAATATTAACGGAATAGAGGATAACATCCGACTAATCTCGCAAAAGATAATTATGCCGATTACAAACACAAGCAACGCCACGAGGGTCTGTGACCAATCTAACGAAGCAAAATAAGGTATATAGATACCTAAATTATCTCCGCCAGACGCAATTGTCAGCAATGTAACTGTCCAAAACAGTTGATTTGCCTTGCTTTGTTCTAATCTTTCAATAATTTCTTCCTCTTCTTCCTCACCTTCTCCAACAATTGCAAAGCGAATCCCTAAATAGATAGGGATTAAACCAAGCAATCCAACCATCCATTCTTCAGGCACGAAATTAACGACATAAGCAGCAACTAAACTCGCCCCTACAAGTAAGCCTGTTCCTAGATATTGCCCCGCATAAATATGCCATTTCTGTTTATTCTGTGATAGCTGTGCAAATAAAATAATTAAATAATCGATACTGGTGGAAATATAAACACCAATAGCAGATATGATTGTCTGTCCCATAAAAACCTCCTGTATTAGTTAGTAATAAATCAGCAGATTTTAGGAGAGCACAGACACATTAATTTTGCTATCGCTAGTGGGTAATGTCGAACGTAGGAAAGCATTTTACTCCTCCTCAAAACGTAGTTACAAAGTAATTTCTAACTGGAATTCGGTGACTACTTCCATGTAAAGTATAACATACTATACTTTACTTCGTAAAGTGTGGGCTCTCCGAGGGGGCTTGCAGACAGCTACTCGACTTTTCAAGCCGAGTAGCTGCGCACCTTTATGGTGTAATTAGCTGATACCATTTGAGTTTTTGTAGTCTCCAAAATTGTGACCGATAAAACCAATCTCAGCTCCTGTTACTTTTTCTTTAGGTTTTTGTAGTCTCCAAAATTGTGACCGATAAAACTCAATGCGCTTCGAGGTACTGAGAATGATTGTTTTTATAGTCTCCAAAATTGTGACCGATAAAACCTCAATCATAACCACCCGTCTAACGGGTGGTTTGCACCAGGACTATAAGCCCAAATCACCAGCCAGCGCCTAAAGACGCTGGCTTTCACGTTGTTCAAGCCTCATTGCTCTTGACTCGTCACTTGCCTCTTAAAGAGACCTTGGTACTACTTACCACTATCCCTAAAGGGATCCTCATATTCTTTTACACTTAATTTATCTAGTGCTATATCATGCTTTTCCTGTTCTTGAATATATTTCTTAATTGTGGCTTCATTAAGCCCTACTGTACTTACATAATAACCTTCTGCCCAGAAATGCCGATTCCCAAACTTGTACTTGAGGTTGGCGTGTTTGTCAAACATCATGAGTGCACTTTTACCTTTTAAATACCCCATGAAACTTGAACACTTATCCTCGGTGGAATACTGACTAACATATGTACATGGTCTGGCATTAAGTGACCTTCGATAATCTCAACACCTTTATAACTACATAATCGATGGAATATTTCTCCCAAACTGCTTCGATATTGATTATAAATTACTTTTCGTCTATACTTAGGGTTGAACACAATGTGATATTTACACATCCACTTTGTGTGTGATAAACTATGTGCCTTTTGTGCCATATTTTTCTCCTTTCGCTTTACAATTGGCTTGAACACCTTTATTGTATCGTGTTTGGAGTTTTTTGGTATAACCTTCGATGCGCACCCGCATAGCAGGTGGTTTATTTGTCTCGCACCTTGCGGAGCGAGACGGACTAATAGTCACATAATAAAAAAGCCCTCTGAATATCAGAGAGCTGATTTGAGCTTGGGCTAAAATCCTAGTGAAAAAGATAAAACTCCTTGTGTTCATCGAACACTGTGTCCTTTCCCTATTTTCATACTGATTTTTAACGCCCTTAGCATCATGATTCTTGCTGGATAAAACGTTTATAGACTAAGCGGCAAGCCGAAGATTGTACAAAAATGTTAGTGAAACAAAAAATCTCCCCGAAGGGAGATGATCTGGTTTATTTTACCTTACAGTGCTAGGAACCGTAACCGAAGATTATACTTGAGTATATCGAGGTAAGGTGACAACGCAATGTAAGTGGAAAATAAAGCAGATTAGCGACGAAGTCCTAGAGAGTTGATCAACTCACGGTAACGGTTAACGTCGTTTTTACGCAAGTATGCAAGCAAGTTACGACGGCGACCGATTTTCTTCATCAATCCACGGTAAGTAGCGTGGTCTTTTTTGTGTTGTTTGATGTGTTCGTTAAGGTGGTTGATTTCCCAAGTAAGGACAGCAACTTGAACCTCTACTGAACCTGTATCACCTTCGTGACGTGCATATTGTGCGATGATTTCATTTTTTTTCTCTTTTGAGATTGCCATGATGTTTCTCCTTTTTATTTGGCTTCATCCGAGTGACAGGTTGGCATGCCTGTAACCAAGAAGAAGTTATTTGTCTTTACGACAGTTCTTATTCTACCAAGAAGCAGGGACTTTGTCAACTGATTTACTGTTTAAACCCGTGAATTACTCTACTGATTTCAGGCTTCGAGCATATCAACCTTTCTCACAAACAAGTCACTCTTTACTATCATTATAAGGCTTTTTCAACTAGTTGGAAACTAGAAGCAAAAACAAAAAAGCCTAGGAATCCTAGGCTTTCTGTTTATAGATTATTTTCCAAGGTAGTATTCAGAAACTACGTTCAATTTTTCGTCGAATTCGAATACCAATGGTGGGAAGTTAGGGATTTCCACGTCCATGATTTCGTCGTCTGACAAGCGTTTGATGTGTTTTACAAGGGCACGGATTGAGTTACCGTGAGCTCCTACGAATACGTTTTTACCATCTTTAAGTGCTGGAGCGATTTTGTCTTCCCAGAATGGAAGGGCACGTTCCAAAGTCACTTTCAAGTTTTCAGCATCTGGGATAACTGAGTCGTCAAGTGAAGCGTAACGACGGTCAGTGTGAGCTGAATGCTCATCATCACGGTCCATGTTTGGAGGCAATACATCGTATGAACGACGCCAGATGTGAACTTGCTCATCACCAAATTGTTCAGCAGCTTCAGCTTTGTTTTTACCAGTCAAACCACCGTAGTGACGTTCGTTCAAGCGCCATGATTTTTCAACTGGAACCCACAATTGATCAGAAGCTTCAAGAGCCAAGTTTGTTGTTTTGATCGCACGTTTCAATACTGAAGTGTAAGCTTGGTCAAATTCGATACCAGCTTCTTTGATCAATTTACCAGCGTCAATCGCTTGTTGTGTACCTTTTTCAGACAAATCAACATCAGCCCAACCAGTGAAAAGGTTAGCTTTGTTCCATTCAGACTCACCGTGGCGAGCAAAAACCAATTTTACCATTAGATGGATTCTCCTTTAATTTTTCGAGGTTGCCCTCGTTTATCTATTCTATTTTACACAATTTTTCACAAAAAAGCTAGTTAAAATCAACTAAAAAGAGAAGAGTCTCAACATGACTCTTCTCTCAGCAATCTACTTTTAAAAATTGTTTTTGAAACACAAAAACAACCCTTCCTAGGGTTGTTTTCACTAGACTATCAGACAAGGCCACGGACTTCTTTTAAAAATTTAGAAAAAGTAACAGCACCTTTAATGATTAGAAATCCTCCTATCCACTCGGTCGCTGAAAGAAATCCCAGCACGCCACCAATGATAAATAAAATAGAAGGTAGCTTTCGAAGTTGTTGATCTTCTTCGAAATAGATTAGCATAAAGGTACCTAATGCAATCATCAAAATCTTAAAAAATGTCAGGAGCAGGGAAAAGGCAACCGTAACGACCAGCATTTTTGAAGGATCTTTATAGATGATGGCCCCAGTATAGGATAGCAAAAATCGTAGAACCGGTCCCAAAAGCAAGGTTATACCTGCCAGCATGCCCAGTCTCCAATTGAGTCGAACCAATCTATCTCTCTCCATAAAAACCTCCTTCTCTCGTAGCTATCATTCTACCATATTTGCTCCAGAAACAAAAGACCTTCTCAATCACAAACAAATCGCCTACCAGCTTTCAGACAGCCGAACATAAAAAGAGAAGATCTGTCGATCCTCCCTTTTCATTTTCCAACCCTTATTTCTTAAAAATAGAGGTTCTGAAATCGTTTGTTTGGTCAAGATAGGCTTTAAAGATTGCTCTCTTCAACTTATGAACGGCACTGTCAATCTCTGGCTTATAGTCACTCCAACGAGGACTTACAGCATCCTTGAGAACAGCTTGATCCATGAGGGCTTGCAATTCTTTTACTCTTTGAATGGTTTTCGTGGCATTGCTCATCCATGATTGCGTCGGATCTTTAAAAGTAATTTTATTCAAATGATCAAATTGAGCAACGCGCTCTTGATACATAGCTTTTTTAAAGGCTGCCCAAGATGAATACTGACCACCAAATAGCTTTTCTAAAACAAGCTTATCTGTCACTAATCCTTGCTTTTTACCGTAGAGGTTGATTATCTGACCATTTTGTTTAGCAATTTCTTCATATTGATTTGAGATATAAGGTACCATTCCATCCTTAAAGCCTTTGGCAGCCAGAAGTTCGTAAGCAATCCGGCGTCCCATAAGGTCCCCTGGCGTGCCTTTCTCACTGCTGAGAGCAGAAAAGATTGGGGCAAAGAGTTTGATCGTATAGTATCCATTTCGTTCATAGTCACCAGACTGGTACTCACGAGATGACAAGATGTTATGGTCAATCAAACTTTCAAAACTATTCAGGTTTCGGGCCTCTGCTTCTGTCAATTCTTTGACTACGTTAGTGGCATAAACCTCATTTCCATCTGCTGGATCTTTCACATACTTGTTCTCAATCTTTCTGAGAGCCGCCATTTTCTGGTAAACATTCAGTTTGTTAACGATTGATTGTCCTTCGAGGTATTCCAGCATGTAGATAAGGTCAAACATGTTATGGACATAGTTCTGAAGATCTGCTGCCTTTTGGAATCTCTCTGTCGGATCCAAGACTTGCAGACGGGAGTCTTCTGTACTATCTGATTTTGAGTGTCTCAAGATAGAATTGATGGTAATGGTTGCGTCACTTGGTTGGTCAGGCGCTTGCAATAAGCCTTTTGCGAAGAACTCTGGGCCCAAGCCACTTCTTCGACCATAGCCACCAAGATAAATATCCTGATCGGAATCATGGGTCATTTCATGGGTATAAGTAATGGCTCCATCCTTGTCCAGCATACGGTAAGACATATAGTAGACGCCATCACCTGTAGCGTAGGCTCCATGCTGGTTGTGTACTACCTTATTGCCAACTGGTCCAAAGAAGTTTTTCATGGCTGGATTGGAACTATCAAACTTAGCCTCCACTGTAGCTTTTCCAGAGGTTGTGTCATCACCAAACTTATAAGCATCATAAAGCAAGATGGTACGATAGAGTTTTTCACGTGATTGTTCATCTAAAATACGATACCAATAATCGTAGTGATCTCGCTGACGTTTGGCTGTTTCACGCGCATTTTCTTCTACAAAATCATTGAGAGCCTTGCCCGCTTTATGCTCGCTATTGCGGTAGCGATCATAGGCTCCAAATCCTAGACTAGACAAGGTTGAGATGACAAAGACTGATCTTTCTGGCAAGGTTAGGAGAGGCAAGACCATATTGCGGTATTTCCATGTGGCACTAGTGATGCGGTCATAAACACCGATAGAGTACTTGGTGCCAGCTAATCCTTGCTTCGCTTTCACCTCTTCGATAGTGGATTTTTCTTCAACGATGTAAGCCTTAGTCTCTGATTTAAACCAGTCATTGTTGCTTGTGGTTGGTAGAAAGACTTTTCGGTAATTTTCTAGCGTGCTAAACAAATCTGTCGTTCCATGTTGACTGGCAAGACTGATACCATAAGTATCGACATTATTCTTAGCTAGAAGATTGTTAAAACCAGATTTACCTAACTCAATCAGAGTGTCCAGTGGTGAAGCATTTCCCTTACCAAAGAAGTCCAGGTGGTACAGAACCAGGTCTTTGACGTTTACCTGACCATAGCTGAAGTTATACCACCGTTCCAGATAGGTCAAACCAAGTAGCAAGGCTTCCTTGTTGCGTTTGATTTTATCTACAAGATAACCCTTGGTGACTGGGTTAGCACCGGCAAGTCCAGCATCAGCTGACAAGAGTTTTTTCAAACTGTCTTCCAAATGTTGTTTTGTTTTGGCGAACTGGTCTTCTAGATAGAGCTCAGTCTGCTCGACTTTTGGAGAAATACCGAGTGTCTTTCTGATGGCTTCTGAATGATAGTCAATCTTTTGTAAGTCAGGTAAGACTTGCTTGATGATGGAAGATTGGTCATACAGGAATTGGTTTGGCGTATAGAGAAGTCCAGTATCGCCTAGACTATATTCTGCTAATTTGGCGAAATCATCCTGGTACTTGAGATTAAGCTTCTCAGAAGAATGGTCCTTGTAGTGAAGCAAGAGTTTGTTTGCAGTCTCTTTGTTGGAAACAATGTCTGTGATGACTTGGTTATCCTTCATCATAACTGCTGACAAGAGTTCTTTTTGATATAACAGACTGTTCTCATTGACCAGATTTCCGTATTTGACGATGGTTGCCTTGTTGTAGAAAGGTAGCAATTTTTCAATGTTCTTATAAGCCAAGGCGCGCTTAGCTTGATAATGGGCTACCTTAGAAAAATCACTGTCTTTCTTGCCACTTGTTGAGAGGGGTTCCACTGTTGGTAGAGTGAGAGGATTGATGGCTGCTTTCTTGCTTTCAATCTGGGAAGCATCTAGCATTGTTCCTCTTTCTTCAAAGGATTCCTTGCTGACGACCTCATCCTTGACTAAGGTGACATTGTAGACTCTGTTTGCCTTGCTGCTGAATGTGTCCTTCACCTTCATTCCATTATAGTGGTAACCGGTAATGGCATTTCCGTTGGTTACATTGACATCACTGAGAACATTGGTCAATCTTCCAGCATGCTGTTCCTCATTAGTTTTTCGATCCCACAAATAGCCTGCTACTCCCGCGACTCTACCAAAGTGCTTGGCATTGTTAATATCGCCTTCAGCATAGCTATCTTGGATTTGTGCATCCTGATCTACTAGACCTGCAAGACCAGCCACTGTCTGATCTGAACTATTTGTGTTGGATGAAATGGCTACTGTCGCTTTTGACTTAGTAAGTAAAGCCTTGTCGCCTGTCAAATGACCGACCAGACCACCGATATTATAGGCAGCAGTCGTCTCATACGTGTTGATAATTCTTCCCTTGAAACTGCTCTCTGTGATGCTTGATTGCTCAGCCTTTGCCAGCAAACCACCGATACCACGTTCACCGGCGAGAACACCATCAACGTGAACTTGCTGAATCTTTGTGCCATTCTGAGCTTCATAGGACAATGCACCGATATCATCTTTCCCTGAAATGGAGACATTTTTCAGACTCAATTTTTCTACTGTGGCACTACTCAAAGTTTCAAACAGTGGTTTTTTCAAGTTGTAAATAGCATACTGCTTGCCATCTTTTTCACCGATCAACTGACCAGTAAAGGTACCCTTGATGTAGGATTTAGCTTCAGGCTCTAACTCCACTTCGTTGGCATTCAAACTAGCTGCTAAATGATAGGTTCCAGAGAGATTCTGGTTGATAGCTTTGACTAGGTTGCTAAAGGAAGTAAAGGTTGTCGTTTCCTCTCTAGCCTTCTTAGCTAGGTAGAAGGTGAAATTATCAACATATTTATTTTCTAGCTCTTGCTGGAGTTTCTCAGCCTTGGCTGTGATTTTATAAACTGGCTGCCCATTTTTTATTTCTGCCGTTATTGAAGCGACTGGTAAATAGACATCTTTAAATGACGAGGATTTAACCTTGACAAAGTAAGTGTCTGGATTACTTGGGACACCGTCTAAAGAAACGTGTTGTTTGTAAGTACCATTGGTCTGACTATACAACTCCAGATCCGAAACATTTCTTAGCTCAAGCGTCTTCTCTGGGTCTTTTTCTTTTGGTTTTTCTGTCGGAGTTTCCGGTTTTACTTGCTCGGTATTGCCAGTATATTCTGGAAGAGGAGCGACTTGTTCCGGTTCAACGATGGCTCCTGCTTGCTCACCTTTATATTCTGGTAAGGAAGATTGAGTCTCAGGTTCCACTATCGCACCTGATTGAGTATCTGTATATTCTGGTTTTTCAGCTATCTCAGGGTCAACAATCGCTCCTGCTTGAGTTCCTGTATATTCTGGTGTTGGTGGCACCTGTTCAGGCTCTACGATTGCTCCTGACTGCTCGCCTGTATAGGCTGGTTTGTCAGTCGTTTCTGGTTCCACCAAAGCCCCAGACTGGACACCCCCAACCTCTGGCTCAACTTGTTCTGGCTCGACGATAGCACCAGCTTGGGTTCCCTGATACTCAGGTAGCGGAGCGACTTGTTCGGGTTCAACAACTGCTCCAGCTTGGGTGCCTGTATATTCTGGTTTTTCAGCTGTCTCTGGGGCTACAACCGCTCCCGCTTGCTCGCCTGTATATTCTGGTAATGGAGCCTGAGTCTCAGGCTCTCCTTTTCTTGCAGACTGAGGTGCTTCACTTGCAGCTACTGCCTTCTTAGTCCCTTTCTCTACTATACGTGGCAAGGCTTCTTCTACCTTAGTTGAGAGAACTTCCCTAGAAATTTCTTGGTTTTCAACCGTGAAAATGCGAACAAGTTCAATCTTCTTCCCAGCACGACCTTCTTGTTTGACATGGATGGTTCCCTCTGCTAGATCTGGATTTTCCTGCACCACTTCTGAAACATCTAGTTTGGTTACAATCTCTTGGTCTTTGTATAAGAGCTCTGGTTTGTTCACGCGACCAGCCAAGACTTCGTCTTGAGGATCTACACTAGCAATACCAGACGGCTTTTTATTAGATAAATCTTGAGAAGGGATTGTCTTGTCTGCAGGGCTTGTTGAAGACGGAGCTTTCTGCTCATCTCCTGCCTTTTGTCCACCTTCGTTGGCTTGGAAATGAGGTTGAACTGTATAGTCAAGTTTCTGATCCCTAGCAGCAGTTTCTTGCTGATTAATCTCTTTGTCTTGCTTAATATAGCCTAGATAAGTATAACCTGATAAGGCACGTGGCAAAGGCAGACTATCTCCTTGGGATAATTGGTATTCCTGATTGTACTGGAGCAAAAGTTGATTTTCAATAGCCTGAACTGAAGAAGCCAAACCACTGCCCATCCCTGTTACCAAAATCACATTCAAGAGGGCTTTCTTTTTGCCTTTCTTTTTCGATACGACAAAAATAAGAAGGCCAATTGAAGCTAGGGCTCCACCAGTTAAAACACTAGTAAGGCTATTCTGCCCACCTGTATTGGGCAACTGACCTAGTTGGGCTTTCTCATCCATACGGTAGACTAGATAATAGGTGCTCTCACTATCTTCCGCAATCTTCGGAATATCCTTGACAATCAAGTCCTTCTCTTGCCCACTCAGCTCCGTATCCGTCACATATTTGTAGTGAACAGCTACATTTTCTTGAGCAAATACGGTTCCACTACTCGCAATGGACACAAAAAATAGGCTTGAAATCGAAGCTGACACAAGTCCAATTGCTAATTTTCGTAAGGAGAAACGATGCTGCTTCTCTCCAAAAAACTTTTTCATTTTAAATCCTCTCAACTTTTACCTTCTATCAAGAAAATAACTAGCATTATATTTTGATATAGGTATTTCACATCCACCATTATACTATAAAAATACTTCCTTGTCTCCAATAAATGCTTTAGATTTCACGAATGTCAAAGCTTATTTATCTTGTAAAATTTATCCGTCGTTGATGACAAAAAAAGAAGGCTAAGCGCCTTCTCTTATTTGAAAATATTCCTAACAAAAAGTCATTATTCTTGAATCTCGAACTTTTTCAAAAGTCCAAAATAGAGGGATCCACCAATGATTGTCAGAATTCCTCCTACCCAGCCCAAGAATGGGATCAATCCAACAGAACCACCCACGATAAACAAAACAGACGGTGCAGGGGTCACACGCTCATCGTCCTTGTAATAGACAATAGACACAATTCCTAAAACCAAGACAGCAATTTTTACCAATGCCAAAATGATTGAAAAAATCGTCAATATACCAACTGTTGCATCAGAGTCCTCCGTCGCTGCAGCAGCCCCGACAGCTATCATAAACATAACAAGAGGTGCCAACAGCAAGACGATACCTGAAATAAGACCAAAAATCGCATTTACGCGAGCAAGTGCTTTTGTTTTCATCCGAATCTCCTTAAAAAAATTTTACAACTATCATTTTATCATATTTTCATGAAAAACAAAAGAAATTTCGAAACGAGTATACTAGATGATGAATGTTTTCCAATTTCTCTCCAGATATTTAGAGTAAGAAATATGTCCTGTATCAATTTATTTGTAAATTCATTCGTTTTTGTACTAAGCAAGCCATTCACCTAAAAAAGAAGATCACTTGGATCTTCTTTTTTCGTGTCTATCTTTCAAAGATGGACTGTCTGAAGTCGTCTGTGGCACGTAGATAAGCGTTGAAAATACGATACTTGAGTTGGGCGACACTGCTCTTAGAGCTGTCTGATAAGGCACGATCAATGTTCTTAGCTGAGGCATCCGCTAGTACTGCTAAGTACATATAATCTTGTAATTCCTCATAAGAAGAAATCGTAATTTGTCGTTTGCTATCTAGTTTTCCTGCTTCAAACTCGATAGTGATAGGGCGAAGGAAGTTTTGAGCCTTGTTGTATCGCTCATTCAACATGGCTTTCTTCAAATCCTTCCATGATTCATACTGGCTACCATAGAGATTTTTGAAAACCAAATCATCTCCAACTACTCCGACATCTCCTCTGTTCCAGATTGAGTAGGTCTTATGACCTTCTTTAAGCGCTTGGCCAGCGTATTGGCCAGATACATATGGGACAAATCCTTGTTGGTAACCCTTGTCTCCGAGCAATTCATAAGCTCTACGGCGGAACATAAGTCCCCCAGGTGCACCAGTTGGATTGTCCAGAGCTGCATAGAAGGAAGCAAACATATTGATGACATAGTAGCCATTTCGTCCAAAGTTAGCTCTATCCCAACCATCGCGACGACCAATGATATTATGATCAACCAAATCATCAACAGATTTTAGTTTGGCTGCTTCTTCGGCAGTTATAGGGACAATTCGATCATCAGCGTGAGCTTGTTTACCATAAGAAGTTTTTTCAAAGTTATAATTTTCAGCCTTACGGTACCATTTCATTTTCTGTTGATCAGTTAGAACTCCAGTAACAATATCCCCTTCTACATAATCCAGAAGGTTCAGTACGTCAAAAACTCCATGCATGTAGTCGCGAAGAGCATCTGCTGAGGAGAATCGAGCAACAGGATCATAGGTATGGTAACGTGTGGTCGAATCTTTATCTCCTTGATAGAAGCTATTAAGTACGAGACCTTTTTCGCTAACATTGGTTACAGACTCTAACATCCCTGTAGCAAAACTCTCAGGTCCTTCACCCTCACGACGACCATGTCCTTCAAAATAGATAGAACCATCCGAGTTGTGGGTCATTTCATGGGTATAGACCATGGTTCCAGAAGCTCCCAGCATCTGGTCATAGACATAGAAGACTTCATAACCATTTGCAAAGGCTCCTAGTCCATTGTCTCCGTGATACTTGCCAGCAGGGCCAAAGAAATTATACATAGCAACAGAGGTCTTATCATTACGAGGAGCCCAATATTGCTGGCCTTTATCATTATAAAGAAAGAAACCGTCTGTAACGATCACCCGTCTGAATAGAGTGTCTTTCCTGTTTGGACTTAAAATGTTGTACCACATGTCATAGTGGTTTCGTTGCCATTCAGCTGATTGATCCACAAGTTTTTCAACGTGTCGATGGAGTTCCTCGCCTGAGAGAACTCTACCACCTTCTTTCCTGTAGCCTCCAAAGCTACCAAAGGCAATAGTCGACATATTGCTGATGATATAGACATCTCTTTCAGGTAAGGTCAGAAGTTGGAGGACCATTTGCTTGAAGCCCCAATCTCCCTGAGTCAGTCTGTCGTAGACCTTGATTGTATACTTACTCTTACGATCTGCATTGTCTTGCTTAGCCTGAATTTCTGGCAGACTTGAACGAGCTTCTACGATATAAGCCTTAGTATTTTCCTTGAACCACTCACTGTTGGTTTTATTTGGCAAGAAGAGTTCACGCAGACTTTCTAAGTAAGCAAAGAGGTCTCCTTTGCCTTTTTCCTTGGCTAGGGATTGTCGGTAAGCATTGAAGTTGTTTTGCGCTCGAAGATTGCCCATTCCAGAGTTCCCGAGAGCGATGATAGTATCCAGTGTCGAAGCTGCTTGATTGCCAAAGAAATCAAACTTATAGGCACTAAGATCTTTGGTATTGAACGTTCCATAGTTGACATTGTACCATCGGTTGAGATAGGTCAGACCAAGCATGAAGGCCTCTTTGTTCTGCAGAATTTTTTGGCTAATCGCATCCGCTACGGCAGGGCCTAGGGTGTTGATCGACTTGTCAACTGAAAGTACCTTGAGGAGCTCCTGACCTAGTTCAGCTTTGATTTGTTCAAAGGCTTTTTCCAGATAAAGATCATCTAAGGAAGCTGTTTCACCAATCTCTAATACTTTACGCACTGCAGCCGAGTCATAGGTCACAGATTTGAGTTCATCCAAGACACTCTCTTTAATAGACTGGTAGTCAGATAGGAAGACTTCTGGCGTATAGAGCAAATTCTTATCAGCGATGCTATATTCAGCAATCTGGCCATTGGCAAAATCACCCTTGTAGGTCAGATCAAGATAAGCGATCGTCTTATCTGCATAATGCAGCATCAGTCTATTGATTTCACCCTTATGGCTGTTGACATCTGTTATCAGTGTCTCATCTTTCATCGGAACCACATCTAGCAGGGCTACTTTGTTGAGTTTATCATCTTCAGCTAATTGGTTAGCTGTATGAACGATGAAGTCTTTGTTGTAGAATGGTAATAGTTTTTCTACATTTTCGTAGGCTTGCTTTCTGGACTCCTGAGCTCCCCTCACTCGACTATAGTCTGTTTGATGCTGGTAAGCTTGCTGCAATGGCTCTTGGTCCGTCAAGTTCGAAGTGATTCTAAAGGACTGACGTTTGGCTTGCGCATCGGCCTCTGAAATAGAACGGACAAAACGCTCATCTTTTCGATTTGCTGTAGTTCCTTCAAGAACATAAGAGTCCCGAACAGAAGCCTCAGGATAGGGATCTCCTGTCATCGCATGACCATTTTGAACCTTGACACTGGTCAAGACATTTCGGACCTGTCCATTGTTCCAAGTAGACCCGATTGCTCCACCGACTTGGCCAGAATGACCTCCATTCTGGATAGAACCACTCACATAAGAAGTTTCTAATCTAGCTCCATTTTGCAAGCGACCAATCAAGCCTCCAACACGCTGGTCTCCGTTTCTACCCGTTACTTGGATAGATACATCTGCCTGACTCTTCTGCGCCAGTGATTGGTTGCCGTGGAAATTACCGACCAGGCCACCAATATTGTACTCCTGCCCTCCATCTTGGGTGCTGGTGATGGATCCTTTAAAGGCAACATTGGTTAGTTTTGTGTTTTGGGCAACTCCTACGAGTCCACCGATATGCTTGTTCCCAGATAGACTACCACTTACAGAAACATCCGTAATCGTTGCGTTCTGAGCGTTGCTAGCCAAGGCCCCTATAGAATCCTTGCCTGTAACTGCAGTCGATTTCAAGGTCAGTTGCTGGATGGTGGCATTTTTCAAGGTTGCAAAGAGTGGTTTTGCCAAGTTGTAGATGGTATAATCTTTGCCATCCACTCGGCTAGTTAGGCTACCTGAAAATTCTTCTGGTACATAGCTTGTCGCAGACTGTTCCAACTGGAGTTCATCTGCTGAAACATCCGCTCCTAATGTGAAGTTTCCAGTCGGGTTTGACTTCATGGCCTCTACGAGCGCTTTGAAGGACGTATAGACACCTTCTTGACTAAGAGGCGTTTTCGGCAGTTCAAAAGAGTAATCTGGACGATAATGATCCCCTTCTCCCTCGACGAGCTGATTAGCTGATACCGTTACGGAATAGGCATTGCCCTTATCTGTAATCTTAGTAACAGGTAAGAGCATATCCTTGAACTTGTCTGACTGAATGCGGACATAGTAGTTGTCCAAATCAGACGGCACTTCCGACAGGGATAGGTAACGTCGGTAGTGACTACCATCTTTACCGTACAGTTCGATACGATCAATATCTTTGATTTCAACCTTCTTATAATCTAGCTGAACTGGGCGTTGATCCTCTATACTAGTTTGTTCCCCTTGACCCGGGTCATATTTCATGACAGTTTTGAGGGTATAAGGAGTATAGTAGTCCAAGTCATCAAGTGTCAATTTTTGAGCGAGGTCCACAAGGTCGACTTCCTTGATCAGCGTTTCGCCCTTGTATAGCTGCACTTTGGCTGATTGATAGCTTGCTGTAGCATCCGTCAAGTGATAGCTAAGAGAAACTTGGCGTTGATCTTCTTCCTTCTCGACACTGACTAGAGAGAGGGTTGGTTTTCTCTTGACACCATCCAGAGCTTGACGAGCTGCCTCGAGATCCGTCCGAACTTGATCGACCAAGGCTTGATTGGCGAAAGGATTGTCCAAAACGAGCTTGGCCTGATCTAGAGCACGATGATAGCGGAGTTTGGCTTGTTCATCAGCATACTGGTAAGCAACTGTAGACTGAGTCACATCCTTCATGTCAAATTCAACTCCAAGAGTTTTCTTATCAACAGGTTGACCGTCTAGATTATTCTTAGCAGTTTCAAGGGCTGTTTTCAAAGAATCAACCTGTTCTTGACTAGCATGAGATGCCTCAAAGAGAGCTTGGGCATTTGCGACTGCCTGTTTATAAGACTCTTGATCTGCAGTGGTATCATTGAAATACTGATGCGTTTTCTGGATGCTATCGGCCTCTTCCACTAATTGGTGTAAGGGTTCGAGGTCGAGAGTTCCTTTTTCTGGTTCCACAGGAGCGTGATCCGCATTTGTAGAAATTGGTTTTGTACCGACTTTGATAATCTGAGGAACTGCTTCTTTTGTGATAGTGTTAGAGATTTCCTCTGTATTTTCGACTTTTCCATCTACTAAATACTGACGGGTGACAATCGTACGCACACCATCTTGACCAGCTTGGCTAACTTCCCTTTGCCCCAAAGGCAGGTCTGCACTTTCCACTTCCTTAGTTGGATAGGATTCGGCCACTGTTGTGGTAACATCCTTTTCTTCAACATTTAAGCTTGGGACTTCATTTACAGGAGCGTCTGTTGGTTTCTCGCTAACAGGAGCTGTTCCGACGGTTACGATCTCCGATACTGCTGGTGTTGTCACTTCGTTGGAGATTTCCTGGCTTCTCTCTACTTTGCCATCTACTATGTACTGACGGGTGACAATCGTACGGACGCCATCTTGACCAGCTTGGGTTATCTTGGTCTGGCCAACTGGTAAGCTATCACTCTCTACTCGTTCTCGAGTGTAGGGTTCTGCTACCGTCGTAGTAACATCCTTTTCCTCAACCTCTAGACTTGGAACTTCATTTACAGGAGCGTCTGTTGGTTTC
>NZ_KV821994.1:133608-140259 GCF_001815805.1 Streptococcus sp. HMSC072D05 | reverse complement strand
ACTCTCTACTCGTTCTCGAGTGTAGGGTTCAGCCACTGTTGTGGTAACATCTTTTTCTTCAACGTTTAAGCTTGGAACTTCATTTATTGGAGCGTCTGTTGGTTTCTCGCTAACGGACTCCCCTGGGCTTGGTTTTGTAGGAGAAGGGATCTTGCTTCCGACTTTTCTAATCTCAGAAGTCGGCTCAGTCGTTACCTGATTGGAAACCTCCTCTGTATGGATAACCTGACCATTTAAAATGTAGCTGCGGGTCAGAATGGTACGACTACCATTTTTCCCTGCCTGAATCACCTCAGTTTGACCTTGCGGCAAATCAGCCGCCTCTACTTCCTCCACTTGGAAAGGAATAATCTCTGTACGACTGGTATCTTTACTTTCAACCTTTAACTCTGGTTGTTCAAAGACAGGAGCATCACTTGGTTTCTGAGCACGGTACTCTTCCCGCGCTTGACTTCCGTTTGAAGTTTGAACTGGAGTATCAATAGGAGCCGAATGATTCAACTCTTTCTTGCCATCAACTGGAGAGTTTACTTCTTTTTGAGATTTCAAATACCCTACATATTGGTAGCCTTCAATCGTAAGTGGGGATTGCAATGTTTCCCCGATCTGTACAGTCAATTCCTGATTATAGTCTGCCAGCATTTGATTTGTCAAAGCCAAGGAAGTTGGCGCAATTAGCTGACTTCCTAGACTGGTCAAGAGCATGAATGAAGCTAGTTTCTTGCGATCATCTCTGCCCAGTTTAATCGCTACGACTAGGAGTACCAAGCCTGCCCCTGCGGCAATTGAGCTAATGAGTTGGCTGTGACCAGTTGCAGGCAACTGTCTCGTCGGACGATAAATCAAATAGTATGTATCATCTGTTTCCTCAGAAAACTGTGGCAATTCTTTGACTACCAACTGCTTTTCTTGGTCTGTGAGCTCACTCTCTGTCACGTACTTATAGTGAATCTGTTTTGTGACGGATGGCGTCTGTTCACTAGCTGCTACATTTGCAAGAGAACCTCCTCCACTAAAAAGGTAGAAAACGCCTACCAGAGCAGAAACCAAACCAACCGAAACTTTTCTCAATGAAAAACGCTGGTGCTTTTTTCCTAAATAATTTCTTTTCATTCCTAATCTTTCCTTCATCATGATTTGAATCCCCTCTATTCTACCGAAATTTACTAGATTATTCAATTTATTTGCTATAAATAATAGCCACAAAAAAATGCTAATCTTTTCAGTTCATTTGCGCTTTCAAAATTCTTATCTTATCAGATATTGAATGCACAACAAGATCATGGAGAATAACAGAAAAAATTCCTAGGTAGCCTTAAACCTAGGAATTTTTCAAATTTTAATCAAACAGAATCGTTTCCTTATTTCTTGAAAATAGACTGTCTGAAGTCGTCTGTCTCACGAAGATAAGCGTTGTAAATCTTCTTCTTGAGCAGATTGACCCAGCTAGCTTCGACACGGCTAGTAGCATTGGTAATGTTGCGTACATCCTCTGCCACGGCTGCGTCCATCAACTGCTGCATCTCTGCATAAGAGCGAATGGTTACTTTCTTGGTACTGTTTGGATTTTTAAGCTCGTACTCAATGGTAATTGGCTTCAACTTGGTCAACTGATCAATCCGCTCCTTGTACATGGCCTTCTTGAAGGCTGCCCAAGAGGTGTATTCACCTTTAAATACATTTTCCAAGACTTTCTGGTCTGTCACGAGACCGACATCTCTTCCAGACCATCCGTCCCACGTTTTCTTGCCTTCATCGAAGGCTTCCTGAGAGTACTGACCAGAAACATAAGGGACAAATCCATCATGGTAGCCCTTGGCTGCCAGTAATTCATAGGCTGTGCGACGGAACATGACGTCACCTGGCGCTCCCTTCGGATTGCTCAAGGCTGAGTAGATTGGTGAGAAGAGGCTGAGGCTCAGGTAGCCATTTCGACCATATTTTCCGCTTTCCTTATTCTCCCGACGAGTGATCACATCATTTTCAATGAGAGAGTTAAAGGTCTTTAATTGCTTGATTTCTTCAGCAGTGAAGCTTCGCGTCTGGTTACCAGCATGAGTCTCCTTACCATACTTATCTGTAATATAGTAATTCTCCATCTTTCTGAACCACTGTAACTTGGCAGTATCGCTCTGCTTCAGCATAGAAGTACCTTCTAGATAGTCCAAGGTGTAAATCATGTCAAACATACCATGGACATAGTGTTGAAGGTCTGCTTCATTTTGAACACGTTCCTTGAAATTATAGGTATGCATACGGGTCTTAGAATCCTTGTCCACCTTGAAGAGAGTATTGAGCGTAATAGTTGGTTCATCTGCACTCGGCGAAGACTGCAAGAGTCCGCGAGCATAGAGTTCCGCACCTAGTCCCTCACGACGACCATATCCTTCAAAGTAAATAGCACCGTCAGAGTTATGGGTCATCTCATGCGTGTAGACTGAGTTACCATAGTCTTCCAACAATTTAGCAGCATCAAAGTGAGTTACACTTCCTGTCGCATAGGCATTATAACCCTTGCTTGGATACCACTTGCCGGCAGGTCCGAAGAACTCCTGCATAGCTAGAGATTTTTTATCATTAGCTGGAGCCCAGTATTTTTGACCATTCTTGTCAACCAATGAGAATCCATCATAAACCAGAACAGAACGGAAGAGCTTGTCCTTGCTTTCTGGACTGAGAATCTTATACCAGAAATCATAGTGATCACGTTGCCATTCAGCTGACTTTCTAACACGGTCTTCGACATATTCAACTAGTTCTGCGTCTGTGCGCACTCTGTTATTAGCATCCAGACGATAGCGATCATAAGCCCCCATAGAGAGGGTAGACATATTAGAGATAGCATAGACACCTTTTTCAGTCATGGTCAAGAGTGGTAGGAGCATGCCCTTGTGTTCCCAATTATCTGCTGTAATCTTGTCATAAACACCGACAGAGTACTTGCTCTTGCCCTCGGCTGCATCCTGAAGCTGTCTAGCCTCTGCTACATCCGATTTAGCCTCAACGATGTAGGCCTTTGTATTGGTTTTGAGCCATTCATTATTGGTCTTGTATGGCAGGAAGAGCTGACGGTAGCCTTCAAGGTAATTGAAGAGTCCTCGCTTGCCAGTTGCTTCAGAGAGCGAATTGTCATACGCTGTATAGTTGTTCTTAGCCTTGAGATTCTCAAGTCCTGATTTCCCTAAAGCAATGATTGTATCAAGAACCGAAACGTCATTTTTACCGTAGAAATCCATCTTGTAAGCCGATAGGTCCTTAACATTAAAGTTGTCATAGTTGATATTATACCAACGGTTAAGGTAAGTCAAACCTAATAGGAAAGCTTCTTTATCAGCAAGAATCTTCTTAACAAGATAATCCTTAACTACTTCACCTTCAGTATTGATAGCCTTATCCATAGCTAGCACTTTTCGAAGCTCACCTGATAGCTTACTTTTCACCTGCGTAAATGCGGTGTCTAAGTATAGTTCATCCAAAGAAGTATCTGCTGCTACTCCGAGAGCTGTACGCATAGCTGGCGAATCAAGAACGACCTTGTTCAGCTCTGGCAACACTTGATTTAGAATGCTAGTATAATCTGATACAAAGGCTTCTGGAGTATAAAGAAGGTCTAACCCCTTGATACTATACTCAGCAATACCTTGGTTGACGAAATCTCCCTGATAAGATATTTCTAGGTAGTCAATGGTATTGTCCATGTAGTGCAGCATCAAACGATTGATTGCTGTTTTATTGCCATGGATATCAGTGATAATCTGGTCACCCTTCATCGGAACAACATCCAGTAGGTACTCCTTATTCAACTTATGCTCTTTCGGAATCTTGTTCGCAAACGAAACAATGGTTTCTTTATTGTAGAAAGGAAGCAGTTTCTCCATATTCGCATAAGAATATCCGCGGTCAAATTGAGCATTGTTTACTTCACCATAGTCGACAAAACGCATATTTAGATTCGTGTCATCTAGGCTAGTTGTTATGTCCATAGCAGTCAGTTTTTCTTCCATTTCTTCTTGAGTAATGGTAGAAGTAACAAACTGATCGTTTTTCAAGGTTTCACTCTTGGCAACTTTATAGGCTTGCGTAATGCGGTCGTTTTTGTAGCCCTGATCTCCAGAAATACTGTAAACGTTTGTACCGCTAACATTGCTGATCACATTATCAACTAAACCATTAAAGTAGTTCGAGCCGACCACTCCACCGATTTGACCGTTAGTGGTTGAATTATATACTTTTCCTGTCACATAAGATTTGGTGATTCGAGCATTATTTTCTAGACGTCCAACCAAACCACCGATACGTTGTTCATTTGATCGAGCTCCACTAATAATCGTTACATCTGCTTTACTTTGGCTAAGAAGAGATTCTCCTCCTTTAAGGCTTGCAACCAAACCACCTACATTATAAGCTTTGATGTGTTGACTGTTAGATAGGATAGTCCCCGTAAAGGAACTATTCGTGATTTTCGTATTGGTTCCATTAACTACAAGACCAGCTACGTTAGAAGCGTTGCCTACTACCGATACTCTCCCCTGAACAGAAACGTCAGTGATTCGAGCATTTTCCGCATTGCGTGCCAGTGGAGCCGAGTCATAGGTCCCCACGATATTCACATCTTTAAAGTCTATATTGGTAATAGAAGACCCGTTCTTCATGTTTTCAAATAAAGGCTTGGCTAGATTATAAATAGCGTATTGCTTACCATTATGACTACCTGTCAGACTACCGGTGAAGTTCCCTTTGAGATAGACATAGTCCGCAGGAGCTAGGTTGACCTCGCTCGCATCCAAATCAGCTCCCAGAACATAATTTCCTGCCATATTTCGCTTCATAGCGTCTACCAATCCAGCAAAGCTAGTATAGACATTTTGCTGACTAGGGACTGCCTTACTGATGTAGAAGTCGTGCCCAGACTTGTAGCCCGCTTCACTTTCTTGGACGAGTTCAGGAAGGGTTACATTAAGCTTATAGACGGCCTTGCCATCTTTCTCTGCTTCAGAAATGCTATGAACTGGTAGGAGAATTTCCTTGGATTCGCTTGATTTGATCTTAACGAAGTAGGTAGACAGATCCGTAGGCATGGAGCTCATCGATACAAAGCGCTTGTATTGGTCGTTTTCTTTATGATAAAACTCAACGGAATCAATATCACGGAAGGCAATCTTCTTGTATTCTAACTCAAAGTTACGACTGTCTGTTTCAAACTCAGTAAAGCTGCCATTATCCAGTTCATAAGTCAACTTGGTTTTCAAAGTATAGCCTGTATAGTAGTCTAGGTCACCAATTTTCAAGCTGCCAGCAAAGTTGGTAATTGGAAGAGTGCGAATCAGCTGATCTCCCTGGTACAATTCTGCAGTCGCTGAGCGGAAGGACTGGGTCTGGTCTTCCAATCTATATTGGACCGTCACCGACTTATCATCAACATTCTCAGTCAGACTTAGAATGGAAACAGTCGGCTTGACTTTAGGCACTCCATTTAGAGCTTCTTTGGCTGCTGTCAGGCTAGCAAGAACTTGATTGACCTGTACTTGTGTAGCTGTTTGATTGTTCAGCACTCCTTCTGCCTTGGTTAATTCGTCAGTATAAGCTGTCTGCTTTTCTGAATCCGCATTCTTATATTTAACCGAAGTTTTAACCGTTGGATTTAAATCGTACTCAGTCTGAAGAGCTGTTTTAACAACTTCAAGACCACTTAATTGAGCCTTGGCTTGATTGATTTGTTCCACCAGTTGGTTGACTTCTGCTTGGCTGGCTTGGGATTGGCTCAGAATCGCTTGACCAGCCGTCAAAGCAGCATCATAGTTAGCTTGATGACTCTGACTATCGTTGAAATAACGGGCCTGTGCTTTAATCTGATCCGCTTCTGCCAAGAGATTATGCAGTGAAATTAAATCGAACTCCTCTAAAGCGTCTGCTTTCGGTGCATCACTTGGTACCATAGTTGGCTTAGCCGTTCCGACTTTGACAATTTGCGTTACAGGAGCCAAGGTTTCTTCATTAGACAATTCTTGACGGTCAACAACTTGATCGTTAGAGCTGTAAACACGAGTCTTGATGGTCCGCTCACCTTGAACACCCGGAGTTGTGATTTGACGAGCATCTTGAACTAGCTCATCGGTATATTGCTCCTCAATGTTGAAGGCTATTTTCTCTACACGAGTTTCGTCGGTATAAGTTAGTGGATACTCTGGCAAAGCCTCTGCTTTCGGTGGGTCGTTCGGTACCATGGTTGGTTTAGCCGTGCCGACTTTGACAATTTGTGTTACTGGAGCTAGAGTTTCCTCGTTAGACAACTCTTGACGGTCGACCACTTGGCCATTAGAACTGTAGACACGGGTCTTAATGGTACGTTCGCCTTGGACTCCTGGAGTTGTTATTTGACGGGCATCTTGAACAAGCTCATCCGTTTCTTCTTCACGAATTGTGAAGTTAATTTTCTCAACCCGAGTTTCGTCGGTATAAGTTAGCGGATACTCTGGCAGAGCGTCTGCTTTCGGTACATCGCTTGGTACCATGCTTGGTTTAGCAGTTCCGACTTTGACAATCTGTGTTACGGGCGCCAAAGTTTCCTCATTAGACAACTCTTGGCGGTCAACCTCTTGCCCGTTGGAACTGTAGACTCGGGTCTTAATCGTGCGTTCACCTTGGACTCCC
>NZ_KV821994.1:133273-133508 GCF_001815805.1 Streptococcus sp. HMSC072D05 | reverse complement strand
TATAAATCAGTGGATACTCTGGCAGAGCCTCTGCTTTTGGCGCTTCGCTCGGTACCATGGTTGGCTTAGCCGTGCCGACTTTGACAATTTGTGTTACTGGAGCTAGAGTTTCCTCGTTAGACAACTCTTGACGGTCAACAACTTGACCATTGGAACTGTAGACACGGGTCTTGATAGTTCGTTCGCCTTGAACTCCCGGAGTTTCGATTTGACGAGCATCTTGAACTAGCTCATC
>NZ_KV821994.1:105399-133173 GCF_001815805.1 Streptococcus sp. HMSC072D05 | reverse complement strand
TTGACGAGCATCTTGAACTAGCTCATCGGTTTCTTCTTCACGAATTGTGAAGTTAATCTTCTCTACGCGAGTTTCGTCGGTATAAGTCAACGGATACTCTGGCAGTGCGTCTGCTTTCGGTGGATCGTTCGGTACCATGTTTGGCTTAGCCGTGCCGACCTTGACGATTTGTGTTACGGGAGCTAGAGTTTCCTCGTTGGACAACTCTTGGCGGTCAACAACTTGACCGTTAGAGCTGTAAACACGAGTCTTAATCGTGCGTTCACCTTGGACTCCCGGAGTTGCGATTTGACGAGCATCTTGAACTAATTCATCCGTATATTGCTCCTCAATGTTGAAGGCTATTTTCTCTACCCGAGTTTCGTCAGTATATGTCAACGGATACTCTGGCAGAGCGTCTGCTTTCGGAGCTTCATTCGGCACCATATTTGGCTTAGCTGTGCCGACCTTGACGATTTGTGTTACAGGAGCCAAGGTTTCTTCATTCGAAAGTTCTTGACGGTCGATTTCCTGACCGTTAGAACTGTAGACACGAGTCTTAATCGTGCGCTCTCCCTCAACACCTGGAGTTGTGATTTGATGACTTCCTTCTGGAATCTCATCTGTATATTGCTCGTCAATAGAAAAATCAATCTTTTCTATTCTAACCTCATCATTTGTAGTCAATTCCAACTCAGAATTCTCATGAATAGGAGCTGTATCAGGATTTGTCCCATATTCCGTCAGTTCTGGAATCTCTTGAACTGGAGCTGTATCAGAACTGGTGCCATACTCTGCCAATTCTAGAACTTCGTGAACTGGAGATGTCTCGGGACTGGTTCCGTATTCTGTCAATTCTGGAACTTCGTGAACTGGAGAGGTTTCAGGACTGGTGCCATACTCTGCCAATTCTGGAACTTCGTGAACAGGCGCTGTTTCAGGAGTTGTACCGTACTCTACTAATTCTGGAACTTCGTGAACTGGAGTTTCTTTTGGTATCGAGTTAGTTGGAGCTGTTCCAACTAAAATAATTTCAGAAACAGGTTCAAGCGTCACTTGATCAGAAATCATTTCGCTTTTTACGATTTCTTGATCCTTACGAAAATGACGAGTCACCACTGTACGTTGACCTCGAACACCTGATTGTATGACTTTTGATTGCCCTTGAGGCAATTCATCGGAATATTGGTATTTTGTCTGATAAGGAAGTTCTTGAACTGACTCCTGCTCGCTAATTTTTAGTTCTGGTAAGTCATAAATAGGAGTTGAGCGTGTGAACTCTATCTCCTTAGCAGCTATAGCTTCTCTTTCTTCCTCAGTTAAAGCATCCCCCTTATCTGAAACAATCTCTTTCATATCAAGATTTGTTTCACTTGGTTTTAGCTCTCTTTCCTTCTCTCTCTCCAAGTCAAGTGTCAGATTTTCCTTCTGAGCAGAATGAGTTAAATGACTATCATTTTGTTCTTCATTCTTTAAGTAACCGATATAGTCGTAACCGTCAATTTTCAATGGCGCTGGAAGTGCATCTCCAAGACCCAAGTTAAGACTTTGATTATATGCAGCGAGCTCGATATTCGTCACTGCTAAGACTGTTGGAGATAGCAGTATGGATCCCATTCCAGTTACCAACAAGATAGAAGATAAATACCTCTTCCCATTTCTTCCTTTAACAACTACAAGCACTAGTAATGCAAGACCCATCGCTGTAAAAGTTGATTCCCAAAGACCGGAGTGACCTGTCTTAGGTAATACTCCAGACGAATCCCCTTGAGTAGTCGGACGATAAACTAAGTAATAGGTCTCTGAAGCATTCTCAACATGCTTTGGAATCTCCCTGATCAAGGCACTCTTCTCTGCCTCCGTCAATTCAGACTCCACTACGTAGTGGTATTTGACCTGAGCAGACTGCTGACTTTGAATTTCTGCTGCCTTTACAGAAGTCAAGTCCCCAGTTATTTGCCCACTCAAAAAGAAGCTTCCAATAGTCGCCGAAACGAGCCCAACGGACAACTTCCGGAAAGAAAAGCGCTGTCGTTTTTCTCCATAAAACTGATGTGTCATTCTAAAGATTTCCTTTTCAATATATTATTCAATCCTTTCTATTCTACCTGATTTCACTTGATTATTCAAATTATTTGTCGCGATTTTTAGAAGTAACACATGCTTTTTAAAAGTACCAAAAAACGACTCCTCTTTTTAAAAAATCTCAAAAATCAATTTAAAACGAACTCCAAAATTATTAGATTTCCCCCCTTTGTCCTAAACTTTTTCCAACAAAAAAGAGAGAAATAACTTTCTCTCTTTTACATTTTTATCTCATCTTAAACTATGAGACAACTTGATTCTATTATGATTATTTCGCTTCAAATCCTTCTGCAACTGCATCCGCAAAGTTTTCTTCTACGATGCTTGCACAGTGGTCACAGATGACTGCATGGTAGCTACGTTCTGCAGTAGTTGGATCGATACGACGGCAGCGGTCACATACTTCACCTGCAGCGCGTTTAACTGTAAAGGCTACATCTTCGAAGCTAACGGCAGCTTCTGGCGCTGTACCTTCAGCGATGGTCAATTCTGACACGATCAAAAGTTGAGCCACATTGCTATCTACTGCTCCAAGAAGAGTTTTCACAACTTCGTTTGGATAAACTGTCAAGTGTGCTTCGAGTGATTTCCCGATTACTTTTGCATTACGTGCTTCTTCCAAGGCTTTTTGAGCTTGTCCGCGGAAGTCCATGAAGGCTGCCCATGTATCCAGGATTTCTTCTTGGTTGGCAAAAGTTTCCGCTTCTGGCAATTCAGACAATTGCACAAATTCTTCAGCTTCAAACTCAAGATATGACCAGATTTCCTCTGCTGTGTGAGGAAGGATTGGTGTCAAGAGTTTAGTGATTTTGACAAGAATGTCATAGAAGACAGTTTGCATTTGACGGCGTTCGAGTGATTTGGCACCCTCGATGTAAACAACGTCTTTGGCAAAGTCAAGGTAGAAGGCTGACAAATCAACGTTGATGAAGTTCACCAAGGCCTTGTAGATTGTCAAGAATTCAAAGTTAGCATAAGCATCACGAATCGTTTTCACAAGCTGGTTAAAGCGAATGGTCATGTACTTGTCAACAGAACGAAGCTCATCGTAAGCTACTGCGTCTTGAGCTGGGTTAAAGTCAGATGTATTGGCAATCAAGAAACGAAGAGTGTTACGGATCTTACGGTAAGTTTCAGAGACTTGGCTCAAGATATCCATAGAGATACGCACGTCGTTGCTTGAGTCCACACTTGTTACCCAGAGACGCAAGATTTCCGCACCAAATTGTTTTTCAACATCACTTGGAGCAATCGTATTCCCAAGAGATTTAGACATCTTCTCACCTTTACCATCAAGAGCAAAACCTTGTGACAAGATTTGTTTGTAAGGAGCAACGCCATGGTTAGCAACAGATGTGATAAGTGATGAGTTGAACCAACCACGGTACTGGTCAGAACCTTCAAGGTAAAGATCTGCTGGATATTTGAGTTCTGGACGGTTGACCACTACTCCATTCCATGATGAACCTGAGTCAAACCATACGTCCATGATATCTGTTTCTTTCTTGAACTCGCCATTTGGTGAACCTGGATGAGTAAATCCTTCTGGCAAGAGGTCCTTAGCATCACGTTCCCACCAGATGATAGAACCGTGTTCCTCAAAGAGTTGAGCTACATGTTCAATAGTCTCAGCAGTCATGATTGGCGTTCCGTCTTCAGCATAGAAGATAGGAAGGGGAACTCCCCAAGCACGTTGACGAGAGATAACCCAGTCGCCACGGTCACGAATCATATTGTAAAGACGAACTTTCCCCCATTCTGAGTGGAACTTCACTTTTTCAATTTCATCCAAGATTTCTTGGCGGAATTTAGATACAGAGGCAAACCACTGTGGAACAGCACGCCAGATGATTGGTTTCTTGGTACGCCAGTCAAATGGGTATGAGTGAGAAATTTCTTCTTGAGCAAGGAGTAAATCACCCAGTTTTTCGATAACCGTCGGCACAACCTTGTCATAGAACTGACCCGCAAATTCAGGACCAGCATTTTCCATCATAATACCGCGTTCGTTAACTGTTACAGCAACTTCAAGGCCGTTGGCAACACCGACATTGTAGTCGTCCTCACCAAAACCAGGGGCTGTATGGACAATACCAGTACCAGAATCAGTCGTAACGTGGTCACCAAGGATTACCAACTCATCTACAGCCGTATCCCATGGGTGGACTGTTACGATGTGATTCAATTCTTGACCACGGTAGGTCGCCAAGACTTGAACATCAGCCCAGCCAAATTTCTCAGACAAACTGTTCAACAATTCTGAAGCAACTACAAACTTACGAGATTCACCAGCTGGTTGTACCAATACATAATCAATATCTGCTCCAACTGTCAAACCACGAGAGGCTGTAATGGTAAATGGTGTAGTGGTCCATACGACAATATAAGTATCCGTATCTAGAACACCTTTTCCGTCTTTGACGCGGTTAGCATAGTAAAGGGAAGTTGAAAGCAAGTCATGGTACTCAATTTCCGCTTCAGCAAGAGCTGACTCAGAAGACCATGACCAGTAGACAGGCTTGGCACCACGGTAGATATAGCCTTTTTTAGCCATTTCACCAAAGACACGGATCTGAGCCGCTTCATAGTCCGGAGTCAAGGTCACATAAGGATTTTCCCAGTCACCAGAAACACCCAATCGTTTAAAGTCTTCACGTTGTTTATCAACTTGAGAAAGAGCATACTCACGGCAAAGTTTCAAGTACTCAACCAAGTCCATTTCTTTGCGTTTAACGCCTTGTTTTGCCAAAACTTGCTCGATTGGCAAACCATGTGTATCCCAACCTGGGATATAAGGCGCATAAAATCCTGACATAGACTTAGAACGAACAATAATATCTTTAGAAATCTTGTTCATAGCGTGTCCAACGTGGATATTTCCGTTTGCATACGGAGGACCATCATGCAAGGTGAAATGAGGTTTTCCTTGGTTCAACTCTTGACGACGTTGGTAAAGTTTTGCTTCTTCCCATTCTTTTTGCCAAACTGGCTCTTTGGTTGGAAGACCAGCACGCATTGGAAAGTCTGTTTTCCCAAGATTGAGGGTTTCTTTAAGTTTCATTGTTACTCCTTTAATTTAAAATGACAAAATAAAAACCACGACTCGCAAAAAAGGACGAAAATCGTGGTACCACCTTTGTTCGAAAAAAGACAATGTCTCTTTTCCTCTTTTCCCGTAACGTGGGGGACGTCCAGTCTTACTGCTTTCAGACCGGATTGCTTGAGAGGATAATCTAACCACTAGGGACTGCAGGACTCACACCATCTCCCGCTCGCTGAAAATATAGTTGGTTAGACCTTGTTCTCACATTTTCTTATAGGATAAGAACAGATTCTTTGTTTGCATCGTCTTCAGTTGCTGCAGTAGCCTCTACCTCAACTGGCTCTTCATGCTGGTCACTTTCTTCTGTCTGTTGATTTTGTTGAGCTTCAAACTCAGCTAATTCTTTGTTGCCAGCCTCGATACGAGCTTGCAATTCAGCAACCTCTTCTGGTGTGAATTGACGAGTCATATCAATTGGTTCTTCCTCTGGTTGTAAAGATACAGTTTCACCAAGAACTTCACTCACCACTTCTTTAAAGGCTTCATCACTTGTCTGAAGATAAGTAGCTGTTGGGCGAAGAATATCTTCCCAATCAGATGACTCAACAATTGCTAACTGACTTTCAATCGTTGATTTAAGACGCTGATGGAATACACGGCTCTTGTTCTTCAATTCTTCAGTTTCAACAGCAACCTTCTTAGCATTATCTGTTGCCTGACGGAGAATTTCGTTTGCCTTGTATTTCGCTTCTTCAAGCAAACGCTGAGCGTCTTGTTCAGCTTGTTGAATAATATTGTTTGAACGTTCTTGAGCAGCTTGTTTGACACGCTCAGCTGTATCTTGAGCAATCAGAACTGACTGACTCAAGGAATCTTTCATTTCATCAAAGTAAGACAAACGTTCTTCCAAACTCTTGATGTGTGTCTCTTTGTCGTGATTGCTACGAACCAAGTCTTCATAATCACGAACAACGATATCAAGAAACTCGTCTACTTCTTCTGGGTCAAAACCTCTAAATCTTGTACCAAAGGTTTTATCTTTAATTTCTAACGATGTAATTGGCATACTTTTCCTCACTTACTTAATAAAAAATAGAATCATTAATTGCTTCTGGTTCTTGCTCGCTTGTTACTGTTCTCTTAGGAATATCATTCGTATAATAGGAAAGACGTTCTTCTAGTTTTTTGATATAGAGTTCAGTTTCATCTTTGTATCGAATCATCTCCTCTAATTCAAAGTAAATCTTATCTAGAAATAGGTCAACTTCTTCCTGATTGTAGCCTCTGAATGTTCTTGAGAAAGCTTTATCACTTATTTCTTGTGGTGTAATCGACATATTTTTTCTCACTTGCTTAAAAGTAGCCTGACTGTTAGTTTTTTCTTATCCTTTTTGGTCTGACCATTGTCTTTGACAACTTTCAAACGACCAAACTTTCTCACACTGATCAAATCCCCAACTGCAACCTGGTAATCAGATTTTTCAACCACATGATAATTTACCTGGACAGATTTTTTCTCTATCAGTTGACTAGCTTGGTTTCTAGATAATTTCAAGGCACTTGATAAGAGGGCATCCAATCGAAAACTCGAAACTAAAATTTCTCGTTCTCTATAATCAATTTTAGACAAAATCCTATCGGTAAAAGGACGTTCCTCCAGCGATACAGGAAGTCTGCCAATCTTTCTTATTCCATCCTGAAAAAGAGGAATGAAATCACGATTGACAAAAATCTGTGCTCTCTTTTCATCTACCAAGATATCACCAAATAATTTACGGTCAATTCCTAGTTGGTTGATAATTGTTCCCAATATTTTTCCATGACTCAGTTGCTCAAACTTACTCGGATAGCAAATTTCCAACAAGGCCATTTCAAAGTCTGATATCTCCGGTTCAAAGTAATCTGGATAGAGAAGAACTCGAACCGACTCTGTCGGAAGAAAATCACCACTACTTTGGCAACCCAGTCCATATGTCCCAGCTAGTACCCTCAAAATCTGTTCCTGATGGGGATTGATAAAAGGAGTAAGTACCGGTGCATAGGTATCTTCTACCCGCTTGATCCACTCTAACCCCTTATCAATAAAGGGAATATCATCTTGGGAAAAATGCTGATAAATGGCTCGATTTGCTGTCATAGTAATAAGACTAGTCGTGTTAAGAGATTTCCAACAAACTGAATCAGAATCAGCGCTGCCCAAACCGTAAAATCAAGACCAGCAAATTGTAGATTGAGCTTACGAAGGGGCTCAATAACTGGGCGAGCAAGTCTGATAACTAAGCGACCTAGCTGGCTTTCATAGGCATTTGGAAACCATGAAAGAAGAGCAAATGCAACGAGAATGATGGAATAAATGCTAACCGCATTTTGGATTAAACGAATTAAGAAAATCATTATCTTGCTCTATTTCGTTTAATATCAAAACCAAACTCAGCGCTTTGTGATTCATCTGGAAGCTTGATATCTTCAATATTCACGACAACATTGACAGGCGTCAATAGATACATCGTACTCGCAACTTTTTTCATATTTCCAGCCAAGACATGACGGGCTCCATCCAAGTAATCAAGGCAACGACGGGCTTGAACCTCTGTCATATATTGGAAATCAATCAAAATACTTTCATTTCCAGCCAACAAATCTACAATTTCAGTTGCATCTTCATATTTTCTTGGATAGCGAACATCAATTGTCACTTTCTCATCTGAACGATGGCTTTGCATTGCCAATTCTTGCTGTCGCGCATGAAGACGAGTGATATTTGCATCTTTAGCTGATCCTGACTGAGCAGGTGCTGGTAATTCTTTAGAAGATGAGATGGCTGGGCTAACTGTTTCCTCTTGTTGAGTCTGGTAGTTAGTCGTTTCTTCTCCGTCTTCTGTAAAATAATCTATAAATTTATCGAATCTATCTTTTAAAGACATAGCTCTCTCCTATTTAAAAAATGCTGTACCGATTCTAACAAAGGTTGAGCCGAACTGAATCGCTTCTTTAAAATCACGACTCATTCCCATGCTTAGCTCCGTCATCGGCATATTAGGGATTTGTTTTTCTCTAATTTCTGCTTGCAGAGCCTGCGTATCCTTGAAAATTTCTTTCAATTCATCACTGTCTGCCTCAAAAGGAGCCATGGTCATTAAACCAACATACTCAATCTGATCTAACTTAGCCAATTCTGGCAAAAGTTCTAGCAATTCTTCTTTTGAAAATCCATGCTTACTTTCTTCCCCAGAAATATTGACCTGCAAGAAACACTTGATAACATGATCTGTTCTCTTTTGAATTTCCTGGGCTAACTTTAAGGAGTCTAAAGCATGAAAGTAATCCACAAATGGGATTACTTCTTTCACTTTCCGTCTCTGTAGTGTTCCTATTAAATGCCAAGTAACTGGGTAATCTTTCAAGGCCTGATATTTTTCTAAAAATTTATCGACTCGATTTTCACCTATATGACGGACACCAAGCGGAAGCAAGGCTTCCGCTGTTTGTACATCTACATACTTTGTCACTGCGATTACTGAAACAGCATCTAGAGCACGGTTGGCTTCTTGACTAGCATCAGCTATTTGCTGAAAAACTAATTCAGTATTTTTTTTCAAATTCATTGATTAACGATTTTTGAAGAATGGAGGTGTATCCAATTCATCTTCATCTTGTGAAACTGGTGTTTCGAAGCGTTCTACTGGTGAAACAACTGGATCTGTTTGGCGAACAATTGACTCACGACGCAAGTCCCAGTCTCCAAAAGCAGAGGCTTGGTTTGTTTCAAAACGACGTGGGCTTGATTTAGGCAATTCTGCTGTCTCTTCCAAGTCGAATTGACGGTCAAATGTGTGTGCTTGTGGCGCTTTAGTTGATGGACGTCCAACTGGTTGGTTGTTACGAGCTCCAACTACTTTTTCCACGCGCTCTTGACGAACACCTGTCGCTACAACAGTAACACGGATTTCATCCTTCATGCTTTCGTCAATTGATGTTCCAAGCCAGATGTTTACACCTTGACCAGCTGCTTGGTTGACAATTTCTGAAGCTTCTTCTGCTTCAATCAAAGTCAAGTCAAGACCACCAGTAACGTTGACGATGACATCCTCTGCACCATCAATAGTTGTTTCAAGAAGTGGAGAGTAAATAGCTTTACGAGCGGCTTCAACAACGCGTTCTTCACCACTACCGATACCGATACCCATAAGGGCATTTCCTTTATTTGCCATTACAGTTTTCACATCAGCAAAGTCAAGGTTAATCAATCCTGGGTTCGTGATCAAGTCAGTGATCCCTTGAACACCTTGGCGAAGAACGTTATCTGCTTCGCTAAGAGCTTCAAGAAGTGGCGTTTTCTTATCAACAATTTCAAGCAAGTTGTTATTAGAGATAATCAACAAAGTATCAACGTGCTCGCGAAGTTCGTTGATTCCTTCTACAGCGTACTGGCCACGTTTGCTTCCTTCAAATCCGAAAGGACGTGTCACAACACCAACTGTAAGAGCACCAAGATCTTTAGCGATACGTGCAATAACAGGGGCTGCACCTGTACCAGATCCACCACCCATACCTGCAGTGATAAAGACCATGTCTGCTCCAGTGATAGCTTCCGTCAAAGCTTCTTCACTTTCTTCTGCAGCTTTACGTCCAACTTCCGGACGACCTCCAGCACCCAAACCACGAGTCAATTTTGGACCAAGTTGGATAACTGTTTCTGCTTTCGTACTGCTAAGGGCTTGTACATCAGTGTTGGCTGCGATAAATTCTACACCAGCAACACCTTCGTCAACCATGCGGTTAATGGCGTTACCACCACCACCACCGACACCAATTACCTTAATAACTGCGCCTTGAGCTGCTGCTGTATCAAATGAAAATGTCATAATTTCTTATCCTCTTTTATTCATCAAACATGCTTCCGATCAAACCACGGAAACGTTCTGTTAGCTTCGGTTTACTTTGAGAACTTGCTTGGAATTCTTCCTTGGGAGCAACTGGAGCTTCCTGCACGGTTTCAGCTGGAGCTGTTTGTGCTGGACTTGGTTGCGCTACAGGATTCAAACGTTGATTTGGAATGCCAAAGTTGATTGGTTTTTGACGAAGGAATTCATCTCCTTTAACTGCTTTTTGAGCAAGAAGATTGACTTCAGTCAATTTACCAGCAAACTCAGACAAGCTAATCACGTGCGCAAATGCAGGGTTGCGAATTCCAACTTGATTTGGTACATAAAGTTTTACGCGAACACCAAATACTTCTTGGGCTAATTCAACAATTCCTGGCAAAATTGCATTTCCACCGATAAGGACGATACCTCCTGGCAAATCTAACAAGTGTCTTCTTTCCAACTCTTGTTTGATTTGGTCAAAGATATGTTTGATGCGTGCTGAGATAATTTCTGCCAAGTAGCTTTCGGTTACTTCAACAGGTTCTACTTCACCAATTACTTCAACTTGGAAAGTTTCGTTACTTGCAAGTGGAACGTAAGCTTCACCATAGTTCAGTTTCAAACTTTCTGCAATTTTTTGAGATGTTTTCAAGACTTTAGAAATGTCTTTAGTAACGTAATCTCCACCTTCTTGGTAGATGTTAGTGAACTGCAATTCTTGGTTGCGAATAGTCGCTACAGTAGTCTGACCTCCACCCATGTCAATGACAGTCGCACCAAATTCACGTTCACCTTCATTGAGAACGGAGTTCACGATTGCCAAAGGTGAAATAATCACGTTATCAACATGAATACCTACACGCTCAACCGTCTTGCGAAGATTGTGTAGAATCGTACGAGGACCTGTGTAAAGCAGACCACGCATTTCCAAGCGGACACCCATCATACCACGAGGGTCACGGATGCCTTGGAATCCATCCACGATGAATTCTTCTGGAATAAAGGTAATCACTTCACGGTCAGGAGTCATGCTCTTTGTCAAAGCTGATTTGACAACATTTTCAACATCTTGATCTGTGATTTCTTTGGTATCTGAAGTTACAGGAATCATTCCTTGTGTTGGTTCAACCTGCAAGAGGTTTGCTGGAAGGCCAACGTTAACAGACTTAATAGAAATACCAGCTTTCTCTTCTGCCTGTGTGATTGCGGATTTGATCGCTGAAGCAGCTGCTTCAATATCAACAATAATTCCGTCTTTTACACCTTTACTTTTGGCATTGCTAACACCAATTACATTTACTTCGCCATCTCTATGCTCAGCTACTAGCACTTTAATCGAGCTAGTTCCGATATCTAAGCCTGTAAAAAAACCATCTCTAGTCATTACATCGCATCCTCTCTGTCTTCCAAGTTTCTCACTTCTATTTAATAACTATGTTTGGGCATAGCTATTCAAAGAATATTATAACACAAAAAATCCAATCGTGCTTAGTTTTTGATAAAATTCCTGCATGTTTTTTGAGAAAATTCTAGAAAAATTCTTCTTCTAAGAGATTATTTGAAGTTAACGTTCACAATTTCTTTTTTGTTTCTTAAAAATCCAAAAAAGAGAAGATCATTTTAGATCTTCTCTTGAATAAATTCTTCCGATTTTTGTTGTAAAAAATTTTCTACTAATTTCCCTGTTAAGCGAATTGCTATCACGATAACAGTCGAAACAATGAGATAATTTAAGGGCTGGCCGAAGCTTCCAACAAGTGGTGGTTTGTTTAAAAATCCATAATCTCCACCTACAACTAAGTTGACAACCCATATCAAGCCATTTAAGGCGAAGGTAATCACCACCACATTCTTCAAATCGAGAAGGGAAGGTTGATAGTTTCTAAACAAGTATAGGAGCGCATTTCCTAAAAGGGCAACATGTCCGATAATGAAGGACAAAATGGTCACGTGTGGAAATGGGTAGGGATCAAAGAGTGGGTAAGCCAGTGCTGCTGTTGCTCCAAAAGTTCCTAAAAGGGCAAAGTACTGTTTGTACTTGGATGTCCCTGGAATTAAGAGCATCACAAACATGGCGATACGGCAATGATAGAAGGGCAAACTTTCTGACAGAGGCATGAGATTCCCCCAATACCAGCTATACAGAACAATCAGTTGAACAGACTGAAGAATCTGAATAAAACGCTGGTAAGCAACTTTGTCGCGAAAACGATAAGAAGCATAAAAAGTAAGAGCCAATAAACATAACAAACCAATGTACCAGTGAAGTTCAAACTGGGGCGGTTCTGATATCTGTGTGGTAAATAATTTATCCCACAAATTCATATTCTATTCCTCGTTCATCTAGCTAGAGGCAGTAAAAAAATTCACTCCCCCCAGCTTTTAAATTTTTTGAAAAAACTTGATTCTATGCCATGCATAGAATACTTGAGTCTTAAATTCGCAACCTATTATATCATTTGTATTGCAGAAATGCACCTTGTAGATACCCTTTTTTGATTTGTCAACTTCTCTAGCATAAACTAATCAACATATTGGTCTCTTTGTCCTTTATAAACTTGCCAAAGAATCTCCATTTGCTCCTTGGTGATGCGTTTTTCAGATAAAACTGGCAATTGGTCAATGGCAAAAAATTGAAGCTCAGCAATTTCTTGATTCTCTTGAAATTGTCCATCAAGAAGTTGGCATTCAAAGACAAACTTTGCATATTGTTTGCTCTGTAGTTGGAAACGATTGGTATCAAAAACTGCAAGTAACCTTTCAGCTTTTGCTGTAAAACCGGTTTCTTCTTCAATTTCTTTGAGAATATTTTCGGTTGGAGAGTAGCCGACTTCACCAAAACCACCTGGCAAAGCCCAACTATCCTCTCCTTTTCCTCTAACTAAACAGACTTTTTCATCCTCAACAATCCAAGCACGGACGTCCATCAGAGGAGTTGCATAAGCGGAAGTTGGTTTCAAGACTTCTGCAACTTCTTCTGCATCGAGGTCTGATACCTGATTCAACATTTCAGATAACAGGATTCGCAAGTCCTCGTAGCGCTCACGGTCAAACGGATCTTTTGTAAAGGTTAATCCAGTATCCGTAATGGCTAGCATTCTTTGCAGATACTTGGTAAAATCACTTGCATTCATTTTCTAAACTTTCTACCAGCTTGGCTAGATTCATGGAGTTCGATCCTTTGAGCAAAATTTGGTCATTGGCTCCAAGGCTTTCCTTAACCTGCTTGACTAGGTTTTCAAATTGGTCCTCGTCAGCTGTTTTCTTGAAGTAGAAAACGTGACCGATTGGGAACATTTGACTAGCAAGTTGGCTTAATTCGGCAATGTCTTCTCCATAGAAAATCACGGTATCCACCACATCTGGCGATAGGCTCAAAATCATCTGGTTATGGAGTTGGACAGACTGGTCTCCGAGTTCCTTCATGTCTGCCAAGACAGCGATTTTCTTGCCTCCTTCGTTGGCTGGGATGGCAGAGAATGTCTCCAAAATCAACTTCATAGCTGTTGGATTAGCATTGTATACGTCAGACAGAATATCTGCTCCATTGGCTGCTTTCTTCCACTCAGTACGATTGCGGGTCAATTCTAGGTTCTGAAAGGCCTGATGAATTTGCTCTTCTGAAACTCCTTCTTGAAGAGCCACATAAGCAGCAATCATAGCATTGGTGGCATTGTACTTACCTGTCACTGGCAAATCAAGGGTTTGTTCCAAAAAATTCGCCTTAAAAGTCAGACTATCCTTGCGCTCAATCAAGTCCGTGATTTCTAACTCAGCTCCTGGCCCAAACGGACCACTTTTTTATCTGTAGGCAAGTAGTCCTCTACAATGGAGTCGGCTGGTGCCAAAAGCAAAGAACCTGGTGCCATACCATCAGCAATTTGCATTTTCCCTTTAGCGATTTCTGAACGGTCTTTGAAAAAGGCCAAATGAGCCTCTCCAACCAAGGTCACGATAGCTGTTTTTGGATGGGCCAATTCTGACAAGAGATGGATATCTCCCAGATGATCTTGTCCCATCTCCAAGACCAACTTTTCTGTCTCCTCAGGCATGTGAAGAACCGTGTAGGGAAGGCCTATCTCATTATTGTAATTGCCTTGAGTCTTGTAGGTCTTGTAGGTTGTTGACAGTAAATGCGCCAACATATCCTTGGTCGTCGTCTTGCCATTTGAACCCGTAACGGCAAAGACATCAACAGCCGTTTTCTCAAGATAGTAGGCTGCGAGGGCTTGAAAGGCAGTCAACACGTCGTCTACTAGAATGTAGGGATGATTTGCAATCTCTTTCTCAGACAAGGTTACTGCTGCACCATTTTCAAAAGCTGTTTCGATAAAGTCATGACCATCACGCGCACCTTTGAGGGGCACAAACAAATCTCCTGTCTCAATCAAACGACTGTCAAACTCAGCTTTTTCTAACTGAACGTCCGCAAAAAGACTAGCGTCATTTTTAGCTCCAACAGCTTGGGCAACTTCATGGATTGTTAATTTCATTTCTACTCCTTTAAAAAGGGTTGAAGTCCGAGAACTCTAGTCACCATGCAGTGATAGTTCTGGCTTCTACCCTCTCTTTCATTTTTATAGCAAATGCGCTTCGCGCTTGTCAAAACTTTGCTTAGCAAGGTCAACCAAACGCTCGATTAGTTCTGGGTAGCTGATTCCCATATTGTCCCAAAGTAGTGGATACATAGACCACTGGGTAAAACCTGGCATGGTATTAAGCTCATTTAGGAAAATCTCGCCCTTATCTGTATAGAAGAAATCACAACGAGACAGACCGAGGCCACCAATCGCACGGAAGGCTGTTTCTGCATTATGACGCATGACAGCTACTACATCATCACTAATCTTGGCTGGGATGTCCATGGTAATCTTGTTATCGATGTATTTGGCATCATAGTCATAAAAGGCAACATCCTTAACCACTTCACCAGGAAGCGTGCTCTTGACATCGTAGTTGCCCAAGAGACCAACCTCGATTTCACGGGCATTTACCCCTTGCTCTACTAAGACACGGCTGTCATATTGGAAGGCAAGTTCCAAAGCTTGACGGAGTTCTTCTTGGTTTTCAGACTTAGAAATACCGACACTTGAACCCATATTTGACGGCTTCGTGAAGACTGGATAAGTCAGTTTTTCTTCAACTTCAGCGATTTTAGCAGTCACATCATCGCCTTCAACGATGGCCACATAAGGTACTTGGGCAATCCCAGCAGACTCCAAGACACGCTTGGTCGTAATTTTATCCATGGCAAGGCTGGATGACAAGATATTACAACCAACATAAGGCATTTTCAAAACTTCTAAGAATCCTTGAACTGAACCATCTTCTCCCATCGGACCATGAAGAACTGGAAAGACCACTGCACCTTCTTCATAGATGGCACTTGGCGCTATTTTCTTGTCCCAGTCAATAGTCGCATTGGTCATGAGACGATCCTCTTGACCTGGGGTCTGGCTAAATTCCTGTGTTTTGATAAAGTCACCTGACTGGCTGATGAAGAAAGTATTGACGGTGAAACGGTCGTAGTTGACCGCACGCATAACACTTTCAGCTGAAAGGACAGAGACTTCACGCTCTGCACTACGTCCACCGTATAAAAGAATAATCGTTTGTTTCATATTGCTTGTCCTAATTCTAATAGAATACTCGTTCTTTAGTATATCATATTTGCTTCTTTTTTGAAACTTGAATCTAAAAAAGCCCTCATTTGAGAGCTGAAATTTTACCGATCCACCACTTGAGCTTCAAAGTAAGCTGGCTTGTCGTCTACATTGGTCATGGTAATCGTGTAGGACTTGTTATTGGTTACATAAAAAACTTTCTCCCCTTGGTAGTTGACAACAATTCCATTCTTTACCAAATGAATATCTGTTTGATTGTTTGGAAGCTCTTTATCATCATACCTTTTGGGAGCTCTATCTATTCTGCAAAATTTCGTTCTCTTTCCTTTTTCTACGCTGACCCGACCACCTGATACACTGCAACAATACTATCATACGAAGAATCAAATAAACCAAACGAAGGATTTTCATCTTTCCAAGAGCTGATAAGAAGGTTTTCCTTGCATTCCCCACTTCTTGAACTAACTGTTCAACCGTTTTACCTGTTTCCTCTTTAATAGCAACTGCATTCTTTGAAATCAAATAATAATTTTGTTCTAATCTGCTGATATAGGCTTTGGAAATTGGCTCGTCTAAGAAAAAATATACTCTATCAGCATACTCATCCTGAGACAGCGTATAGTAAACTTCAGCTTCACTCTCCCATTTTTTAGGAAAACTAGTTATTCTTATATTTCCATAGTCTAAATGCATCATTCCAACTAAAACGTCATTAGTCCATTCTTCCGCATAATGGTATAATTTCATTTTCTTATCTACCATTGGCCAAACTATAACATACCGACTATGCATGAATTCCTTAGTTAATGCCGAGTTACTTGCCAAGCTGGTCGCACCAATCTCATATACTGACCAAATAAGAACTATGAGCATTAGGACAGCTTGAGTTGGTTTGTTTTTATAATAGTTTCTTATTCTTTTTAACATTTTACTCTCCAACTGCGGGATTAGGTTTATCTAAATCTTTTTTGACATTTTGACTAGTATTCGCCACTAGAGCCTCTCTTGCATATTCGAAAGAAACAAGCTGATTGTTACTTTCAAAGCAAATAAGTCTCCTTTACCAAACAATTACAACAACTGAGGCCTAGTTTACGGTTCCTAAATCTACCGATCCACCACTTGAGCTTCAAAGTAAGCTGGCTTGTTGTCTACATTGGTGATGGTGATAGTATAGGGAGTTTCTTTCGTCACACCAAAAGAAAGCAGACCAAAGCTATCGAATAAAATAAAATATTCTTAAGAACTCTGTCATAGCACCCCACCTGTATAACACTATTGCCTCGCCGTTTCGTTTGTTATTCTGTTCTCCATATATCCTTAACTGTCACTTCTCCCCAATTATCTGTGCTAAAACGACTAGAGTAGATAGTGGTCCAGTCTTTAAGGACTTTATTACGGAGTACATTGTCTGCTTCCTTGCGAATCTCATCAACAGTCTTACCGCGTTTGGCAAGAAAGTCCTCTACTTGAGACTACTGAAAATATCCTGTACTCTCATCATCATAGTACCACATAAACCGTTCTAATTGCCGATTGTTTACATCGTACAGGTAATCTACATTTATGGTTGTCTCTGTATCTGGCAGTCTCAAACGCATCTCTATCCCAACTTTCGTCATCTCCTGAAATCCAAATTAAAAATAATAACCTAGAGATTGAATAGTATTTGGTAAATCTACACTTTTATAATCAATAGAATGAATAGAAATTTCTTGAGAATCGTTGTCCACAAATTTTAAACTTTTTAACTTATAAAAAGCTCGTCCTTTCCAGAGAAATGTATAATTGTGATAATCACTTTCTTCGTAGTATATTTCATCAAAAATATTATGAACTCTCTGATATTTATAGTACTGAAAACCAGAGAAAGATAATAATAGAACTATTAGCAACGAAAAAATTACAAATTTTCTCTTCTTCATCTAATCACCTCATCTCTGTCAACTCTTGATTCCCTGTTTCAATATTTCGAATGAAATTATAAGTACTTGGGTAATTTTTTTGTATCTCATCTACGGTATCTTTTTCTAGTAAAATCCCTCAACACACCCCGTTGTTCATACAGCATTGCGTTGAGCAAGAAGCTACTTTCTCTGGCAAACTATCCATACAAAGTCTGATATATCTTTTTCATGAAGCCATCAAGCTCTTTTTGAACAATCTTTAATAGGCGCTCTTCTTCGACTTTGGGAATAGTCACCCTCTCATTTATATTTTTTTCATTTATTTGAAAATAGGCGCTAGAAGTTAAATCAAAGTTCTTATCCAATTCATATAGTACGCTAGTTATTTTACCATCTATCTCTATTTCAAAATAAGCAGTAACCCCATTACGTCCAGGATGTGATATTTTCAAATCGATGTCTCCTTTTATCTCTATGGAGTCAATTCCTCCATCCAAGCGAATAGCTCCATCGGGAGGAACGACATAGCCCGCTTTACGGATGTCAGACGCATATTTTTCTGATGCCATCAAACGTTGTAAGACGACTATATTGTCCCTCTCTTCAAAGGAGGTTTTTAATTGCATATATTCTTGGTGGTTTTGATACTGAAAATAAAGATTCAAGCCAGTAGCTAAGACAATTACAGAACCAATCACGATTAGTATTTTTTTAAGTCCCGACATTTTTTTCACCCCCTCTGTCTAAGTAATCATAGAAGTGTTGTTCATACAGCATTGCGGTGAGCAAGAAGTTACTTTCTCAAACAATCTAACCATACAAGGTTTGATACATTTTTTTCATGAAGTCATCAATCTCGCTTTGAACACTTCTCAACAAGTAATCTTCTTCGGCTTGTGAGACAGAAACAATCTCTCTTTTCCCGTTTCCATTTTGCTGAGAATAGCTGGAATAAATTAAATTCAGATTTTTATCTAAAATGAAAGCTACATGCGTTTGTTTTTCATTAATCTGTGTAATGAAAAATAACTGAAAATCCTTAGCATCCTTTTTAGGAGGGCTAATTTTCAAATGTAACTCTCCTTCTATTTCTAATGGATAAATAACTCCATCCAATCGAATAGCTCCGTCAGAAGGAATAGTATATCCTGCCTTGTGGATGTCAGACGCATATTTTTCTGATGATGTCAAACGATGAAGAACTTCAATTCTTTCATTTTTTTCAAAAGCTTCTTTTAAAGCACTAGATTGTTGGAAATGATTGTAAGTAAAATATAAAGGAATCGCTAATAGGAACAAGGACAATACAATCAACCACTTAAACTGTTTTACTTTATCTAACATTCGCCTTTCCTCTATCAACACTCTCTTTCAAATAGGTGGGATTATAAATTCTCACTCACCTTCCTCATCATCATAAACTGGCTCGCCATGGATTTTGATGTATTCTTCATTTCTACGGTCATCTTCTTCCCAGACTGGGTCTCTCACATGGTCCATAAATGAAATTTCTTCCAAACTCAGCTCATTAGCTTCTTCATAACTCATCGAAAGGATATCCTCATGCCGGTTTTTAAATTCCTCCACACTTAACCAGCTCTCTTTATCATCTTCGCTAATCTGACCATCAATAGCAGTCGCAATTTCAATGGCCATAATATACATAGCTCGTTTATCAACCGTTAAAATATCCGTATGTGTCGTAGCAATCCTAAGGTTTTCTCCACGTTCTCTCCCATCAGTAATAAAATCATTTTCAAATTCCAATTGAATGTTTTCATCAGAAAACGAAGTCCAAGGATTGCTCTTATCGTATGGTATATGATTCCATCGTTTATCATTAAATCGCCATTTATCAAATTGAACTCCAAAAAAGAAATCATCCTGTAACATAGCATCATCACCAACATTGGAGAAACTTATTTTCTTGCCATTCCGTTCCTTAAACCACATCTTCCAAACAAGCTCTCTAGTTGTGAAGTCTATTTTTTTCGTAAAATCACTTTTGATATATAGTCTCATAAATCTGAGATATCGCCTCCATGTGCTAGTATATATTCTTTTCGACGATTGGCTTCTTCCTCCCAAAGAGGGTCGTCTACCACATCCATCGTTTGAATTTCAGTCAAACTTAGTTCATTTGCTTCTTCAAAAGTTAGAGATAGAATAGCCTCGTGCTTTTTCCTAAACTCCTCGACTGTTAGCCATGTCTTCTTATTATCCTCGCTAATTTGCCCATCAATCACCTTTGCAATCTCAAGCGCCATAATGTACATAGCTCGTTTATCAACTGTCAAAACTTCTAGATGGGTGGTTAAAATACGGAGATAGTCTCCCTTTTCATTATAATCCGTAGCAAATGCATCTTCAAAATTAATTTCAATACTTTCCTTAATATGTGAAAAGAGTCTTCGTACCCCTTCCTTTAGGGGGACACTAGACCATCTCTTATCGGCAGTGCCTTTCCTCAAGGATAAATTTGAGAAAAAATCTTCTTGTAATGCATCATTGTTCCCAGCATTTGAGTAAGAAATTTGCTCATCTTCTGGAAACCACATTTTACCAGCTAGTTCTAAATAACCATAAGGTACTCTTTTTGTATAATCACCTTTTAAATATAATTTCATTGTTCACTCCTTATTGCGTCAAGTATTTAAAAGCTTTCCACATATTTTTGATAACTTCTTCTTTAGCTCCTTTTCCAAGTCCATTTAGTTCAGATTGTTCATTTACCCAGTTTACAATATCCTGCCTACTTGAAATAGTTGAGGCTTCAATATCTATGTCGAGGTTATAACCTGACTTTCCACTTCCAGATTGAACCTGGAAAACTCCATCACCATTTGTACCACTAGTTGGCTCCCAATCTACACGAAGGTTCACTTTTCGATTTCCTACTCGGGCTTCAATTTGTTTACCACCCCTGCCAGAAATGGTCTTACTCGTAGGTTTATTGGCCTTCCAGCTATCGTAGTTGCTAGAATAATTAACCTGAATTTCGCCATTTAGTAAGGCCGTATTTGTAATAGCTGATAAGCTAGTTACTGCTCCACTAGATATCAGTACATTTCCATATTGTACCACTGATACAGATACTGCGGTACCAACTACGATACTTCCTCCCATTGTTGGTGGACTAGCCATTATACTCAATGTTTCGAGAGCACCACTCGCAAAGTAGACTCCTAAACCAGAGAAAATTTGAGCTACTCCACTCCAAAATTCGACTGAATTTGCTTCAAAGTTTTGGGCTTTTAGTTCATCAAGCTTTTTGTTAATCAAATGAGTATAATCATCATCATATTTCCCATTTTTTAAAACGACATAGCCTTGCTCCAAGGGATGAATGTCAATGATATTCCCTGTTTCATCAATCTTAAGAGTGTGATTGTAGTCGTCAATTATTTTATCCCATTCGGACTTGTCGTGACCTTTCAGGCGCTTCTTTAATTCGGCACGATAGTAGGCATCACCATCGTCCGATAGCATCATATCCCTAGAAGCTTTATTGATGGCACGAGTTTCCGAGTCTTGAAAATCTCTTTTGGCATGCGAAACAATCTTCACATCCTTCATCTTCTGCACCCAGCTCATGTCCAGACCGTCCGCATAGTAGTTGCCATCGCTATCGACAATGACTTTACTTAGTTGCGTAGCTCCTTGAATCGCTAACCCAAGGACTTCTAGGCTATCGCTGAAATACTGGGAAACTTGTGAGACAAAAAATTCTAGTTTTTCAATCTTGTCATCCAAATCCTGAATACCTGACTCGATTTGAGACTTAGTATTGTAGAGGATGGTCTTCTCAGAGAAAGCTTTCCCCCAATTAAGTGTAAAGAGATCTTTGATTTGATTTAACCAGTTCTCCCTCGCTTGAATCTGAGCTTCTACGATAGCTAGCTGCTCTTCTCTCAATTTTTTCAGTTCCTTGAGCTGGTCCAGGTCCAAATCTCCATATCCAGAGACCTGAGCATCTGCATTTTTGTAGGAAGTCAACTCTAGTTGGATATCATCTATCGCTGCTTGTAACTTCTTGATGCTAGGGATGATAATCTCTGTAAAGAGACCCTTCCCAGCTGTGTAGGCTGCTCCTGTCAGCTCACCTGAGTCTAAAGAGGAAATCAGGTGGTCACATCCACTAGATAAGCGGTCCGTGACTTCATTTGCGACTTGGAGATTGTTAGTCATGGCCTGAATCAATTCTTGGGATTCTTGTGCACTGTATTTTACTCCCATGGTAGCCGGTTCCTTTCTGATATCAGTTCTTCTCTGGCTTCATTGAAAGACCGACGTGCCTTCTTCGTTTGTTTTCCCAATTCATCCAGTTCCTCATCTACATAGGAGTTGACCTGTCGCTGAATGGTTCTATTTTCACTTTCGATTTGCTCTATCATTTGACGAGAACTGGGTGAGAGAGCCAATAGAGTCGCCATACGATGGTGGATGCTCTGGATTTCTGAGTGAAAGTGAGTTAGCTGCTGTTCATATTGTCTTTTTAGAGTCTGAAGACTTTCTTCTTTATCGTCAATCTTGACAATTTCTCTCCAAAGTTTGTAGCGTTTTTCTTCGTTCTTATCTGCCATTTTTAATGTTCCCACCTCTTAGCCTGCTCTACGTCGCGTTTTTCAATCTTATGAGCAATTTCTGGAAACTTATTTGCTTGGGTCAAAACAGCCGAGCTGAAATCACTGACCGCCTGAAGCATTTGATTGCAGGCCTGACGTCCAGCTTCCATCCCAGCAATTTCAGAAGTATACGAAAATTCTACCTGCTGATTTTGCTTCTTGCTCGTGTCATACCCGACCAATTCATTAATAGCTGCCTCTGCTGCTATCGTGCTAGATTTTATCTTTCCACCCATATTTCAAACTCCCTTTATTCATTGTATATTGACCATATCATAACACAAAAATAGTGCGATTTCAAAACAAACCCTAAGGGCAAATGCGCTCATCTCCTTAGAATAAACTCTATCGCTCAGTGAATGAGTTTGACAAAGACGTCACTAGTCATTTTGGAAACCCGTTTTCTTATGCCTTATAGTTCGAGTAGTTTTATTAGCAAGGCTTGTTCACCTCTCGTGAGAAACAGAAAAAGACAAGCCCTAAGAAAAATTCCTAGGGCTTGTCTTATGTGTCAAAATGAGCTACGTTTTTACTGACTCCTACAACTCTGTCCGATTTTCAATGGCTCGTAAGAGTGTGACTTCGTCCGCATACTCGATATCTGCTCCCACGGCTAGACCTCGTGCTAGGCGAGTGACCTTGATGCCAGCTGGCTTGAGGAGACGAGAGAGATACATAGATGTCGCTTCTCCATCCGCTGTCGCATTGGTTGCTACGATCACCTCTGAAACCTCACTATCCATGAGACGGGTCATGAGACTCTTGAGGTTGATATCGTCTGGGCTGATGCCATTCATCGGAGAAATAAGGCCATGCAAGACATGATAGAGTCCGTGGTATTCTTGGATATTTTCCATAGCAGCCACATCGCGACTATCCTCTAGCACCAAGATGGTTGTCTGGTCTCGAGTCGGATCCGTACAGATAGAGCAAGGATCGTCATCAGTCAGGCGACCGCAGATGGAACAGTAGGTCAGCTCTCTCTTAGCAGAAAGGAGATTTTTAGCAAATTCATTGACATCGTCATCAGACATTCCAATAGTATAGAAGGCCAGACGGGTAGCCGTCTTAATCCCGATACCCGGTAACTTCGAATAACTGTCAATTAGCTTGGCAATAGGTGTTGGATAAAGCATATGTTCCTTTCTAATTCATTGGATGATGTTGGTTATAGAGGTTGATAATATCGCGCGCAATGGAAGGTCCGACACCATTTGTAAGGTTGGTGTTATGAGGAAAGACAACAGCTACAGCGATTTGAGGATTATCTGATGGTGCATAGGCCACAGCATTAGTATTGTTAGCTTCTTGACCTCCCGCAACATAACTCTCGGCAGTACCAGTTTTTCCACTAATGGATACCGCTGCGCCATTTGAAAAGGCACGACCGGTTGTCAAAGCACTACCACCATGTGACACTTGATAAAATCCTTGTTGGAGGATGGAAACATCAGACTCAGAAATATTAATTTTATTCATTTCCTTGGTTTCAACAGATTGGATTAAGTTCCCTAAGCCACCTTGTTCGTTGTTTCCATAAATCCCCTCAACAATGTGGGGGGCAATCCGAACACCGTTGTTGGCAATAGTTCCAACGTACTGGGCCAATTGCATTGGGGTGTAGTTATCAAACTGACCAAAGGCATTGGTAATGTAATTAGCAAAATTATACTCTTTTGGTATAAAACCAGTTGACTCATCTGGGAGGTCAATTCCTGTTGAAGCTCCGAGTCCATATTCCCCGAAGGTTGATCGCAATTTGCCCATTGCAGTCTCTAACTGTCCCGTTGCGACTGTCATATTTGGTGTGTAGGTTTGTCCCATGATTCCTAGCGCAGTTTGAACCATGTAGGTATTAGAAGAGTATTCCAAAGCCTCAACTGCTGTGATAGGGAAAGAGCCATAGGACAAGGTATACCATGAATTGATAGGGGCCGAACCTTGGAAAACAATCGGCTGGTCTGTCAAGGTTTGATTACCTGACAAGACTCCATTTTCCCAACCAGAGCTGATGGTCGCCGCCTTAACAACAGATCCTGGCACAAAGACATTGGTTATCGTTCCAAGCGAATCTGAACTTAATTTACCGGATTCGACATCATGCTTGACACCAGACATGGCCAGAACTGCACCGGTTTTAGGATTGAGAGCTACAGCGTAGACTCCTTCAGAGTACTTTGCTCCACCGTTACCCAACTCTGAGTTGAAGTAGCTCTTGAGTAGGTCGTCCACACCATTCTGGAAAGCTAGGTCAACCGTTAACTTGATGTTGTTTCCTTTGCTTCCTTCTTCGACATTTTCCACACTTTCCATATTTCCGTGTTTGTCGAGGTGGATTTCTTTGACGGAGCGTTTCCCTTGAAGAACATCTTCATATTGCTTTTCAAGATAGGAAGTTCCCACTCGGTCATTGAGAGAATAGCCTTTTTTGAGATAGGCATCAACTTCCTCTGCTGGAAGTCCTGACTTTTCATTTGAAACGCTACCGACGATTGTCGATAAAGATGTATCCAGTACTTTACGATCCCATGAGGTTGAAATACTGATACCTGGTAATTCCTTGGACGCTGATGCAACGAGAGCAACTTGGGTATCATCTAAGGCATCCGTAGAAATGGTTCCTGTCGCAAAATTTTCAACGGCATTGAGCTGACTAAAGAGATAGATTTCCTTTTTCTGGTCATCTGTATAATTAAGTTGACTCACGTCAATGCTTTCAACCGCATTATTGTAAAGTGTCGCTTCTGATAAACGATTCCCATCTGAATCCAGGCGTTTATCGCTTGGCAAGGATTCGACTGTTTTTTTGTAAATATCCTGGTCCGCTAAGTAATAGTCTGCAATCTGTCGATCAGTCAGATCAGGGGAGGTTACATTTACATATGTAAGGAGTTTCTTGGCTGTCTCCTTCAATTCAGCTGCCGTCATTTTATTGTTTCGTGTGAAAGAAACAACCTGCTTGACAGTGTTTTCTACCAAGGGTTTCCCTGCTGCATCATAGATCTGTCCACGAGCTGAACTGGTTGTTACCCTTGTTTGGCTGGCTGAGGCCAATTTTGTTTCATAGAAATCTTTATTGAGCACCTGCATGTATAACAATCGACCAATAATGGCCATAAAGAGCAGAATGACAATCGCAAATAATAAATTAAGCCGAATCGGAATCGAATGGCTATTAAATTTTCTCATACAACTAAGACTCTTTTCTAGAAAAATTCCCGATTTCCACCTTTATTTCCCCTAAAATAATAGAGTAAATAGGTAAAGCTCAGTACATTTCATTGTACCATATTTTACGGAGAAACTCTTGGAAAAGTCGAAGCATTTTTTGACTTTTAACTGAAAATGCCTTTTTATTTGGTTATCCTATTTTCTATGATATAATGATAGTAATAGTTAGGAAAGCGTTAGCTTTTAAGACTTTGACTCATAAAAAGGAGCCTCATGAACAAGCCAGATATCGCAACCATAATCGATCTCCATTTTGAAGAATTAACCGAGCTCGAGCAAGAAATCGCTCGCTATTTTTTGCAAACTGAAACGATTCAAGATGATCTCTCTTCTCAGCAAGTTACCCAGAAATTACATATCTCCCAAGCAGCCTTGACCCGCTTTGCCAAAAAGTGTGGTTTTACAGGCTACCGAGAGTTCGTCTTTCAATACCAACATCAGGCTAGTAAACAGGACACTCATTCGCACAAACACAGTCCTTTGACCAAACGTGTTTTGCGAAGCTACAGTATCATGCGAGAACAAACTCAGGATTTGATCGACGAAGAACAACTGGAACGCGTTGCCCAATTAATCGATGACGCAGAACGAGTTTACTTTTTTGGGACGGGAAGTTCTGGTTTGATTGCCCGTGAGATGAAACTGCGTTTTATGCGATTAGGTGTGGTCTGTGAAGCTTTGACCGATCAGGATGGCTTTGCTTGGACGACCAGTATCATGGATGAAAACTGTTTGGTGCTTGGCTTTTCCCTATCAGGCACTACCCAATCCGTCCTCGATAGTTTGTTGGATGCCAAGGAAATGGGTGCCAAGACTATCCTCTTTACCAGCGCTCCAAACAAAAACAGTCAGGCCTACACCGAAACGGTCCTTGTCGCAAGTCATAGTCAATCTTCTTACATCCAGCGTATTTCCGCTCAACTCCCTATGCTCATTTTAATAGATTTGATTTATGCCTACTTTTTAGAAATCAATCGCGAGAGCAAGGAAAAAATCTTTAACAGCTATTGGGAAAATAAAAAACTCAATGGCTATCGTAGACAAAAACGCGTTAGAAAATCCTAGTTTGGCTGAACCAAACTAGGATTATTTTGCTTTAAAATGATAATAGGCTCCCAACATCCCTGCGGTATTTTGGTGATGAGCAAATTCTAATCGTAAAATAAAACGAGCTATTCTTCAAAAGTACGTTCAATAAGGTTATAGTTTAATGCAGAGTGTAGCGATGTAGTCATTTCCATAACGTGATAATCGATGTCTTTTATCACACGATTCATAAAAATCAATCATGGCGAGACCATTCTTCAGTTGTCCTCTAATCTGACTTTCTAAGGTATGGCTAAATTCATATCCATATTCTGGATTGATGGTGATTTTGCCTTCCTCTTCAAGCTCTCTTGAATTAAAAGGGAGTGAAAACTTTAACAGTAATTCCTCATCGGGTTGGTCCCATACAATGTCAGCATCATACATGTAAATCCAAGGATTCATAAATCCAACCATTAACAAACCGCCCTTTTTCAATACGCGAGAGGCTTCTTTATACATGTTTTCTAAATCTTCTATGTATACATTTGAAACCGGATTAAAAATAATATCAAAAGTTTCATTTTCAAATGGAAATGGTTTTGTCATATCGCTTTGAACAGTATTGATTTTTAAACCTTCTCTTTTAGCAACCAACTCATCTCTTTCTAATTGTGATTTCGAAAAATCCATAATGGTGACATCATAACCTTTTAGAGCAAAAACTGGTCCTTGCTGTCCACCACCACAAGCTAAGCCTAATATCTTTTTCCCGTTGGCTTTTTCAAACCATTCTTTGGGAACTTTTTTCCCAATCGTTAATGCAACTGAAATCGGGACTTTTCTAGCTTCTTCCAATTCTTCATGTGTCAATGGCTCAGTATAGGCATTTTTTACATTATTCCATCTATCTTCATTTAATTTTATATAATTACTCATCTTACAATCTCCTCGTAATTTTATAGTATTTCGATTTCAGGTGAATAGGTTGCCATTACTTTTTTTCACCTCTACAAATTCTAATTTGTCAATTTTTCGTCCATCTCATTATATCATTTTTCCATTTACTCAAGCTAAATATCAATTTAATGGATGATAGAATTGCTCTCGCCTCAACTTCTCATGCAAGTCGGTTATTTTCTCCTAGTTTCTCACGATTACCTCCTTTGGCTCAAATTTTTCCATAAAAAAAGAATTAAGCAAAACAGTTTTCACTCAAGTAGTGATTCAGTGTTTTTCTTAATTCTATAATTCCAAACTTGGATTGTTTTGTCTTGATACTCTTCGAAAATCAAATTCAAACCACGTCAGCTTTACCTTGCCGTACTCAAGTACTGCCTACGGCTAGCTTCCTACTTTGCTCTTTGATTTTCATTGAGTATAAAA
>NZ_KV821994.1:92394-105299 GCF_001815805.1 Streptococcus sp. HMSC072D05 | reverse complement strand
AAAATGATAATAGGCTCCCAACATCCCTGCTGTGTTTTGGTGATGGGCAAATTCTAATCGTGTTTTTTCAGCTAGGCTTGGCACCAAGGCCGCCTTCAAGGCTGTGCGGATCTTCGGTTTGAGGATAGCCTCTTGCCCCATGATCCCGCCACCGAGAATGACCACTTCTGGATTGGCAACGTAGCAAATATTTGCCAGACCTTTCCCAAGGTAGTCTACCATGCGGTCAATACCAGCCATACAAATCTTGTTTCCTTCAGTAGCTTCCTTGAAAATGCGTCGGCCATTCCACTGATCAACTGGATCACCGTGAGCTGTTGCTACATACTCAACCAAGGCTGTCGTAGAAGCAAGATCCTGAAAAGCTCCATCCTGCATGTGCATGTAACCAACTTCGCAGGCCGAATTGCTAAATCCATGGAAGACTTTCCCATCCATAATCAAGCAACCACCGATACCGGTTCCAATGGTCAAGCAAAGTGTGACACTCGCTCCCTTGCCTGAACCAGATACTGCCTCAGCCAGACCTGCACAGTTGACATCATTTTCAATCTCACAAGGAATCGCAAAACTCGTCTCGATTTCCTTCTTGAACTGGGTTCCTGCATAGTTGGGAATCTGAGGACCAGCATAGAAAATCTCACCCTTATCAGGATCCACCATTCCTGCAGAAGAAATGGCAACACCTGCTACTGGGCCTTTTTCTATATAGCTGGCTACGATATCTTTTGTCTTTTGTAAGATATGAGGTCCACCCTTATGCGCCTCGGTTGGCATTTCATGCGATTCAACAAGTTGGCCTTCTTGGTCAATCAAACCATATTTGATATTGGTTCCACCGATATCAATTGCAACGTAGTGTGTCATAAATACCTCCTTATGGATTAGAGGAAGCGCTCCTTGGTTTCACGAATCAATTGAGCAGCTGCTTCTACAACTGGACGATCTTCTTCGGTCACTGGTGTCAATGGTGAACGAACTGATCCAATGTTCAAGCCTTCATTGATTTTCAAGACTTCTTTGATGACACCGTACATATTTCCATGTGCAGAAGTGAGTTTGCCAATGATTGCGTTGATAGCGTATTGCAATTCACGCGCTGTTTCCAAGTCTTTCTCAGCAATCAACTCATTGAGTTTCAAGAAGAGTTCTGGCATAGCACCATAAGTACCACCGATACCAGCTTTGGCACCCATGAGTCGTCCACCTAGGAACTGTTCATCTGGACCATTGAATACGATGTGGTCTTCTCCACCAAGGCTGACAAAGGTTTGGATATCTTGAACTGGCATAGAAGAGTTCTTAACACCGATAACACGTGGATTCTTCAACATTTCAGTGTAGAGACTTGGAGTCAAAGCAACACCTGCTAATTGAGGAATGTTGTAGATAACGTAGTCTGTGTTTGGAGCTGCAGAACTGATATCGTTCCAGTATTTAGCAACTGAGTATTCTGGCAAACGGAAGTAAATCGGTGGAATCGTTGCAATGGCATCTACTCCTAAGCTTTCTGCGTGGCGAGCAAGTTCCATACTATCTTTGGTATTGTTGCAAGCTACGTGAGCGATGATAGTCAATTTGCCCTTGGCAACTGCCATGACTTCTTCCAAAATCAACTTGCGATCTGCCACACTTTGGTAGATACATTCACCAGAAGAACCATTGACATAGAGACCTTGAACTCCCTTATCAATGAAGTATTGAACCAAGGCACGCGTACGCTCTGGACTTACCTCTCCTTGATCATCATAACATGCGTAGAAGGCTGGAATGACACCTTCGTATTTTTTTAAATCTGACATAGATTTTCTCCTAAGATTTCTTTTTTCTGCTGAGAGCAGTTCTATTCTTTACAAGTTTAGTATACACCTTGTGAAAATCGCTTTCAATATCTTATATACACTTAGATTTTAGTTTCTACTTGTATTTTAGAAACTGTAACGATTGAAAGTAGTTTCAGAAACAAGTCATCCTACTGGTATTTGGCGAAAATTTTCTCCATCAATCCTGCTTGGAGAAAGACCAGCAAACCAAAACCAAAGAGGATAAAGGCCGATCCGCCCAAAAGGAGAGTGAAGGCGGACAGATAAAGAACCATCACAATAAGAAAGAGAATGGCTAACATGAGGAAGAACCATGGAAAGTTAAAACTTGCCAAGATAAGCCCTTTTTGCAGTACTTCTTTCCAAGACAAATCATAGCGCGCAGCGATGGGATAACTAGCCAGCATCACCAGAGTGAGGAAGATGAGAATCCCCAAACAAATTGCTTTCACAATCTGGAAAGGCAAAGCAGTCTGGCCCCAGAAAAGATAGAGGTCTAAAAGACTCAGCAAAACAATGCCCAACTCTAGCAAACCTAACTGGAAACCCAGTTTCAGATTTTGCTTGAAGGCTCTTAGATAGGTTCTGAAAACTGGAACTCGTCTGCTTCTCTTAATCTCAAACATGGTTTCATAAAGGCTGATTTTCGCCACTCCAATCGTTACGATGGGCAAACAAGAGACGACAAAAAGAAGATTGACTGTCACAATATCCAAGACTTTCTCACTGAAACGCATGAGAAAATTATCTGTATCAAATGCTGCCTTGATAAGGCTTACTCCTTTTTGTGCCATGTTTGCTCCTCCTGGTTCTTTTAATCAATCAAAATTTTAAAGAGATATTTGCGAACCTTTTCTTCCATCCCTGCGTAGCCATTTGGCTGGTGTGGTTCTCCTGGGAAGAAAATTGCAAAATTGTGATAGCCCAACAAGAGTGGGTATTTTTCATGACAATGGACAAAGCCAATGTCGCTCGCTTCGTCGAATGCTACCGCTTCGTCTTTGATACGTGAACCGTAGCTCGAATATTCATGTCCTTCTACCAGCAAATGCAAGTCTGCATAGTTCTTATGATGCTCAAATTGATTATTTTCAGCTTGATTGAGGACATTTTCCTGAACAACTAGAAAGACCTTGTCCCCGTCAATCTCATACTTACCGAGTTCGAAAGAATCCTTACGGTGCTGATAGAGATAGTCGATAGCCTTGTCTAGATTGGGATGGATTCCCTTGTAAAAGGCGATGTTTTTCAAATCGTCAAAAATCATACTGTTTCCTTCGTTTCTGATAGTTACTAGTTTTCAGTTTCGAATTATCCTTTCTCTATCTCCCTGTAATAGTGCGGACGGAAGCAAATCCCTTCGGTATTTCATTCCTAATTTTTGAGCCTTTTGCTCTTTCATCGTCAGTCTCAAAAATTCCGTCTAAGATAAGCGTTAATTGCTTATCTTAGATACCACTAAAGCGGGAAATAGTTGCCCTAAAACGAACCTACTCTAACTAGTATCATGAAAAGAGTTCATTCTTAAGTTTATAAGTGTCTGACAAAACTTCACGAAGCAACTGCATACTCTCCATTTTGTAGACACTTATAACTCTATATTCTCTTATACTTAATGAAAATCGAAGAACAAACTAGGAAGCTAACCGCAGGCAATACTTAAGTATGGCAAGGTGATGCTGACGTAGTTTAAATTCGATTTTCGTAAGGTCTTAACCTTTGACCGCTCCCATAGTAATCCCTTGAGTGAAGGATTTTTGGAAGACAAGGAAGACGGTTACGATTGGCACGGCTGCAAGAGCTGCACCTGCCATGATCAAACCATAGTTGGTTGCCATTTCAGCCTGCATGGTCGCAACCCCGAGTGAGATGGTCAAGTTTTGACGTGAAGTCAACATAACCAACTGCATAAAGTAGTCGTTCCAAGTATTGATGAAGGTAAAGATTGCAAGGGCTGCAAATCCTGGCTTCACAATAGGGAAGGCTACGCTCCAGAAAGTACGAATTTCACCACAACCGTCGATTTTAGCTGATTCAAGCAATTCTGTTGGAATATTTTCACTGAACTGTTTCATGAGGAAGACCCCAAATGGCCATCCAATCAAAGGCAGGATAACTGCCCAAAGAGTATCATGAATTCCCATGAAGTTGACGATACGTACCAATGGTACAAGTACAACTTGTTTTGGAAGAGCCATGGCAGCGATAAAGACTGCAAAGAGGATGCGTTGACCATAGAAACGTTTTTTAGCTAGTACATAACCTGCTAGAGAAGAGGTTGCACAAACCAAGAACATGGTTACCAGTGAGATAAATACAGAGTTCCACATCCACTGCATAGCAGGGTTTTGCACCATGAGTTGTTGGAAGTTCTCCATGGTTGGCATTTTAGGGAACCACTGTGGCGGAATCATAATGGTATCAGGCTGTGATTTGAAGGCCCCTGTCAAGATCCAGTAGAATGGAAAGATGAACAGCACGGTCAACAAGAGCAAGATAATCGTTGAAATAACAGTAAAAGCTGTTAAGGGTTTCTTTTGTGTAGATTGCATAGCTGTCTCCTTTCTTTAGTATTCTACGTCGTTTCCGAGGATCTTGAATTGAGCAAAGCTGACAATGGCAATCATCACTGCCAAGAAGACACCGATGGTATTTGCATAGCCGTACTCTGTCAATTGGAAGGCTTTTTCGTAAAGGTAGTACATCAAGGTACTTGTTGAATAGTTTGGACCACCAGATGTCAAGAGCTGAATCAAGGCGAAACATTGGAATGAGTTGATGGTCGTAATAATCGCGATGTAAAGGGTTGTTGGAAGAAGGCTAGGCCATTTGATCTTCCAGAAGACTTGGAACTCAGTCGCACCATCAACACGCGCTGCTTCAACAAGTGAGTTGTCAATATTTCCCATAGCAGCGATATAAAGGATAATCGGTTGACCAACAGATGTTGTCAAAAGGATAATCATAATCGCTAGCAAAGCCCAGTTTTTATCACCCAGCCAAGAAATGTTTTGACTGATGATATGGCTTGACTTAAGGACAAAGTTTAGAATCCCTGATAGGGGGTCATAGATCCATTTCCATACAACCGTTACGGCAACACTACCTGTAACTACAGGAAGGAAGAAGACGAAACGATAGAAAGAACGGGCAATGGCGTTTTGATGATAGGTTTGAGATGCTACAAAGAGCGAGAAGAGAACCACAATCGGAACAGATCCAATAACCAGGATAACGGTATTGATCAAAGACTTCATAAAGACAGGGTCTTTAAACATGCGAATGTAGTTGTCCAAGCCCACAAACTCAAATTTCGTCATGGAGTAGTTAAAGAAACTTGTAATGAATCCCATAATCATAGGAGCCAAGACAAAGATGACAAAGAAGAATAACACTGGTGCTAGGAAAGCGTAGGAAATCACTGTTTCCCGCATACGAATTTTATTGACTTTCACAGTCGGCACCTCTCTTTCAAATAGAATAGTTTTTGATTTTCTTGAACTGTTTTAAAATCAAAATGAAATTTTTTAAGATTCGCTTATGTAAGAACTTCATTTTAATTTCGTGACAGTTCCTACCATTTCAAACAAAAGTCCCCCTTTTCTTACACCGTAGTGCACAGGGAAAAGGGGGGAATCAATCTGACTTAGTGCTTATTGTTTTGTAGCTTTTTTGATTGTTTCGTTAGCTTTTTCAGTGAAGGTTTTCAAAGCATCCGCTGGTTTTTCGTCACCATTTGATACAGATTGCAACATTGGGAACCAAAGTGTTCTCATTTCAGCAAATCCATCGATAGTGTTGTAGTATGGTGAGTAGTATTTAGTCCAGCCGCTGATTGTTTCCATACGTTTGTCTTCATAAAGTTTACCAAATGAAGTACGAACTGGGAAGGCACCTGTACGAACTACGTCTTTAGGACCCCATTCTTTGTCATCTGCGATGAATTGAACGAATTTCTTAGCAGCAGCGATTTTCTTATCATCTTTGTTGTTGAATACTGCAAATCCGTTTACAAGGTATTCAAGAGATGGTTTACCAGAGTCTGATGGGAATGGTACTTCTACCACATCTACCTTACTTGCTTCCAAGAGCTTCGCTTGGATACCGTTTTGAGCAGGTGCCCAAAGGATTGTGTATGAGGTTTGACCGTTCGCAAAGTTTTGGATATCTGCTCCACCGTCAAATTGTGAACCATTGTTTAATAGACCGTCCTTGATCCAGCTAGCAGCTTTTTCAAGACCTTTGACAAATTTTGGATCGTCAGTTGTATATTTGGTTACGTCTTTGTCTGTTACAGAACCGCCATAAAGGTTTGCGATGAAGGCACGTGTTCCTTGGTCTCCCCCTTGACCAGAACTGAACAATGAACCTGGAGTGTAGCCTTTATCTTTAAGCGCTTTCAAAACTTTTTCAAAGTCATCAGTTGTCCAACCTTCTTTTACAAGGTTTGCAACTCCAGCATCTTCCAACATTTTCTTGTTCATAGCCATGTAGAATGGAGCTGAACTGATTGGATACATGTAAGCTTTGTCGCCAGCCTTACTTGCTTGTACAATGTTTTCGTTGTTGACGTCTTTGACGAATTCGTCTGTGAAGAGGTCGTTCAACTCAGCCAATTTACCATTTTTACCGTATTGGATGATACGCCCTGGTGCGTCAAAGAGTACGTCTGGCGCTGTTCCTGCTTCAATGGCTGTTGTGATCTTTTCAGGACCTGACTTGAAGTCGATGGTTTCCAATTTCACTTTTACATCTGGATTTGCTTTTTCAAAAGCTTCGATGATTGCTTTTTCATAAGTTCCAACACCGTCACCCGTTTTTTCTTGTGTGAAGACTGGGAATGCCCACCAAGTGATTTCAGTTTTTCCGCTATCGCTACTAGAGCTTCCAGCATCTTTACTTCCACCAGAGTTACCACAAGCCGCAAGGCCAAGAATCGCAGCACCCGCAAGTACTGTACAAGCTAGTTTTCTAAATTTCATTTGTATTCTCCTAATTGATAAGCGTATCCATATTGGATAATGAGTTCTTTAGATTTGTATACGTTTTCATTTTATCCGACGCATCGACCACTCTCCTCTTTTTTGAGATTGTGTTATTTAAGACCGGCAACAAAGCGTTCCGTAATCTCTTTTGGTCTAGTAATCGCACCACCAACAACGATGCCTCGCACCCCATATTCAAGGATTTGTTTGGCTTGTTCTGGTGTATGAATCTTCCCTTCAGCGATGACATCCACGCCGGCATCGCAGAGTTTTTTGATCAGTTCAAAGTCTGGACCATCTACCTTAGGACTATAAGAGGTATAACCTGATAGGGTTGTTCCAACAAAATCAATCCCTGCTTCGACCGCTGCTATTCCCTCTTCGAAGGTACTGGTATCAGCCATTAAGAGTTGATGCGGATACTTTTCTTTGACTTGTCGAATAAAGTCTTGGATTTCCAAACCGTCATAACGTTCACGTTTGGTACAATCCAGAGCAATGACCTCAATGTCTAGTTCAGCCAGTTCATCAACTTCTCTCATCGTAGCTGTAATGAAAGGCTCCTGTGGCGGATAGTCACGTTTGATAATCCCGATAATCGGGAGTTTCGTAACCTCCTTAATCTCCTTGATATCACGAACACTGTTTGCTCGGATACCGACTGCTCCACCTTGCTCAGCCGCTTTGACTAGCAAGGGAATGACTCCTCCCGCTTCTGTATAAAGCGGTTCGTGAGGAAGTGCCTGGCAAGAGACAATGATTCCATCTTTGATCTGTTCAATCAAGGCTTCTTTGCTGATCTGTGGCATCCTCTTTCCTCCCTTTCTTTCTTCTATGGGCTTATTATATATCATTTGTTAAGCGCTTTCAATAGGTTGTGATAGAATAGATTTCAGTTTCAAAACTATTTTATAGAACAGACTATCCTGAAAGTAGTTTCAGACTTCTTATGATTTTGAATCAAGCCGAATTTAATAAAGAAAGATAGCAGGCTGAAAAACCTGCTATCTCTCCTGAGACTTATTCAAATAGCTCTTGCCTATTATTCTTTTCTCTTCTTGCCAAATGCAAACAAGGATAAAAGAACACCTGCAAGACCAAGGGAAACCAGTGAGCTTGTTTCCTTGCTTCCCGTATTTGGAAGTTCATCTTGTTTAGCTGCTGGCGCTTGATAGGTCACATCTTGGCCTAGAGACAGTTTGTTGTCTGCTGCCGCCAATACTAGATTGGTGTCTCCCTTGTACTCTGGAAGTTCATGGACTGCCGCCTCAGCACCATTGACGCCACCTATGTACTCTGGTAGGTCATTTGAAGCTGCTAAGACAAAGTTAGCACCTCCTCTATATTCAGGAAGCTCGTTAGATGCAGCTAGAACCGCGTTAACGCCACCTTTAAACTCTGACAGTTCATGGACTGCTGCCTCAACAGCATTGACACCACCAGTGAATTCTGGTTTTTCTACTGTTGGAGCTGCTTCTTCGCCTACTGTTGCTAATGGACCGGTGTACTCTGGCATCTCTGCCACTGGGGCTTCCTCAGCATTGACACCACCAGTGAATTCTGGTTTTTCTACTGTTGGAGCTGCTTCTTCACCTACTGTTGCCAATGGACCTGTATACTCCGGAACTTCATGAACCGCTGCTTTCTCAGCATTTACACCACCTGTGTACTCTGGCACCTCATGGATAGCAGCTTCACTGCCATTAATACCATCGCTTAGTTTAGAGCCAGCTAAAGAAACTGGTAAATTATGCATGCTTTCAATTGCACCCTCAGCTAGACCTGTAATCCTTTGCCCCATATCCTCTGGGTCTATTGTGAATAGGAGAGTTTTTGTATCGTACTGGGTCATGAAGGTTGCTGTTTTACCATTTGCTAACTGAAGGGTCGGAGCCTTGTTGACCAATACTTCCGAATCAAACTCCATGGCGATAATACCTGGCCATTTTTGGATGGCATATTTTACTTTTGCTTCTTTAGGAGAAATTCTGTCTTTGCTTAAGAAATCCCAGTTGAATTTCTTATAGGATAAAGTATAATCGTTTTGATTGCCATCCGCATGCTCATAAAGCAAACCATATTCGCCATTTCCAAGTTCTTGGAGTGAGTTGTAAGCAAACTTACCACTTTGTATAGGATTGTGTTTTAGCCATGTCAACTCACCATTCTCCTCAACACGAGCCAGGTGAACCAAACCATTGTTGCGTCCAGGACCACCAGCATTGCTGAGTAGAATGTATTCCTTTCCTTCATGCATGGTGTGAATAGCGGACATTTGAACATAAACGTCTTTTACTTGAGGATAACGTTTGATTTCCTTATCCCACGTTGCTCCCCCATCATGACTGGTCGCAACCTGAAGATCACCAGTCAACCCACGCATAAAGAGCTTGAGATCCCCATTATTCAACTGAACAACAGTTGACTCCGTATTTTGGGCGCCTGGATTATTCATTGTTGAAGAGTGAATGGTTTGGTTGCCTACTGGACGGTTATCATTAACTGCTTCCCCTGCTTGCCATGTTTCTCCATGATCATCTGAATAAATTACACGAGATGATTGAGAACCACTTAGGTAGGAAACGTTGTTTGTTGTATAAACTGGAATCACCAATCTTCCCTTATGAGGTCCTGTGCGCAAGGCAATCCCCGTACCAGGTCCAGTTCCTAGGAAGTGCATCCAATCTTTCCGAATCCCATGTGTAATATCTTTTGGTGCAGACCAAGTCTTCCCATCGTCATCACTGTAGGACATCCATAGGTAGTTGGTATTGGAAACTCTAAAAATATTCTTCTCGCTATACTCAAAATAAATATTTCCGATTAGCTCATTCCCTTTATACAAATCCCCCTTATCGCTGTAGGCTGGTTTTTTAGGGTCAACGACAACACGATAATCTGTCTTTCTATTTTGAGGGTCGAAAACCTCTCCGTTTTCTCGAATTGTATAGCGACCTGATTCTCCTTGCTTATATAAAACTTGATAAACTTTATCTCCCACTTGTTCATAAGCTTTCGGAGCTTGCCCCGGCAATGAAAATACTGCCTTACTTTCAAGGAACATGTCATAAATTGCAAAAATTCTCTTTGTTTCAGGGTCTTGCACCAAGGCCATATCAATATTGACTGGAGATGGCCAATCTGCATGTTTAGCGTGCTCATTGTCACGAGGATTTGAGATTACGATTCGGTCTCCCCATGTTTTTCCATTATCTGAGCTGCGACGAACAACCATCCCAATATCTCCCCAGTCAGAATGGTGCAAACGTCTTTCATCCGTTCCTGCAATCAGCGTTCCTTTATCTGTCTTGAGAAGAGCTGGGATACGATAACTCTTGATACCATCTTTATTTGGTTGATTGTTCCTACCACCTTCAAAGACGTCTTCTTTCTCAGTGACTTTTGCTCCCTCAGGAAGTTTCTGTTCCAATTCACCTCTTTCAAATAATTGACTTCGTGTTTGAACTTCATCTGGGCTTAAAGCACGATCGTAAACAGTTAGGTTTCGTACTTGTAGGTTTGATGCCCAAACTGTTTTATTGCCCCGTTTGGTTGCTCCAAGTTGAGCTTGATTAACATCTGGCATATCTTTGATGAAGTTACCAGATTTGAGACTTGTTCGAGATAAGACACCGTTCACATAGAGACGAACTCGACCATGAGGTAACTCCGCTGTCGGTTGTTCGACAGTAAAGGTCACGGAATTCCATTGTCCAGGGCGAACTTTCAAAGGGGCATCTGTATACTTATCATAGAACTGCTCTCCGTTAGCGCCACGCCCTTCAATAAGAGCTGTATTATCAAGGACCGACATAGTAAAATACTCATTTTCCTTGGTGTCACTGGATACCGAGAAGAGATTGTAAAAGCGTGGAGCTGATGCATCTGGTTTGAACTCCATGTGAACTGTAGCATTTTTTAGTTGCTTTAGTTTGTCTAGTTCACTTGATAAATCGACTCTCTGACCATTTGCTGCATTGGTTTCAACATCTTCTTTTTCAAGGACAGGATTAGCATTTTTTAAATCTCTTGAGTAATAGTCACGAGGAATAGCCCCCTGATCCTCTGATTCCTCTTCCTTATTTGCTTCTTCTGTATGGGTTTCCGTAGAGGATGGGGTTTCTGATTCTGCACTCTCATTTTTTTTCAAATGATCTTGATCCACCTCAACGCCGTTGTCTTGAGCTGCTACCAATTTACCAGCCAAATCCTTATCCAAATGAGCAAGATCTCCCGAGGACGCTTCTTTTGGCAATTCTGATAAACCTTGACCAGGTTCGACAGTTTCTGTATTGGCCCCTGTTGCATTGGCTTGCTCTTGAGCTAAGACTGGATTTGCTCCAAATACTACTGTACCAATCACTACAGATGCCGCCCCGACTGCAAATTTTCGAATTCCGTATCGCTGTTTCCGATGTAAAGATTTGTAATTCATGTTTGTCCTTTCATTTTTCATAAAATAAAGCGCTTTCTTTTTCTTTGAAAATTTTTATTGTCTCTCAAGAGACAAGTTTTACAAGAAAGTATCCAACTTAATGAGAGCTCCCAATCCTCTCCCATTTTCTGCTGAGCCCGAGTTTTTAACCACCCGGCAGCCTTTTTCCTCCTTTCACAAGTGACTTTTCCTTTATTATACAATAAAGTCTTATATTTATATCTGTGTTCCCACAGAATAGATTTTACTTTTAAGAATATTTTAATATTTTAAATTTTCTAAAAGTACTTTCAGGTTTTGGACATAAAAAGAGAGCTCCTGGGCTCTCTCATTCATTATCTTACGTACTTAAAAGGAATCTCACTGCCACAGAGCCAGTTATAGACTTGGTCATTGACAAAAACATTCATGGCTTCGTGAGCATACTCTGGCATGATGCGATAGGCCTTGTCGCAAGTTAGGCGGTTGTATATCGCAAACTGGGTAATAGGATAGCAAACATCGTCATCCAAGCCCGTAATCATCTTGACCTCTCCTTTGATACGATGGGCAAGATTCTTCACATCGATATAGGCAAGAGTCGCCATGATTTCATCCTCTGTTTCATGGAAGGGATCGTGGAACTTGAAATAACGGAAGAGTTCATCATAGGCTTCACTGGTATTGCCAATCTCAAGTACTCGTCTAAAGTCGGACAAGAAGGGATAGATGGCAACTGTTCGCTGAATCCGAGGATTGAGCGCTGCTGCAACTAGGGCTAAAGCCCCACCTTGTGAGGCACCATAGCTAGAAAGTCTTTTCTCATCCACCTGAGGCAGACTAGCAATAATTTCAACCAACTGGTAAATATCCAGATAAACATCCTTATAAAAGAGATGTTCACGACCTTCCACAGTACCACGGATGATATGCCCCTTCACCGTATTTCCTAGTGGAGAGCGCAAGCCGTCTTGAGAATAGCCCGACTGACCACGAACGTCCATGGAAACAACACCGTAACCAGCCACAGTATAGGCCAGCATGTCGGCCCAGTCCCAGCCACGTCCCATATAGCCATGAAAGTGGAAGATTAGCGGAACCTTCTCCTCAGTCTTTGGAAGGACGATTCGTGCATAGACCTTGCCTTCATTAGTTCCTTCAAAGGTCAGCTCATAACACTTGACTTGAGGAATGTGGAAATCTCTTTCCTCCAACTGGTAGGCTGGAAGAGATGAAACTTTTTTGACCTCTTCATCCCAGAAAGCATCAAAGTCTTCTGGAATCTCATCCCGTCCTTTATAAGTCTTAATTTCTTCTAGCAAAGCTGGATTTTTCATAGCATGCTCCTTTAGTTTTGTAATCGCTATCATAACTCTAGCATATCTAGGAAGGCAATGCAAGAAAGAATTCTAAATAGAAAGTGATTTTAGATTCTCTTTCCTCAAACCTATCGCCTGAAAGTAGTTTTAAAAATAAAAAGAGCGTTTCCGCTCTCTGTGTATCAATAGGTGCTAGCTCCTTTCTCTAGTTTGACGGTTTGGAATTTCTTTTGGTAGGTTACTTTAATCGTCATGTGAGAGTCCTCGTTTCTTTTTGATGATTCTAGTATAAGGCCCAAACCTAAAAGCTAGCTTAAGTTTTCCTTAGAGAAAGCTTATACTCAATGAAAATCAAAGAGCAAAC
>NZ_KV821994.1:87397-92294 GCF_001815805.1 Streptococcus sp. HMSC072D05 | reverse complement strand
TGCTCAAAGCACTGCTTTGAGGTTGTAGATAAGACTGACGAAGTCAGTTACATATATAATCCAAGGCGACGTTGACGTGGTTTAAATTTGATTTTCGAAGAGTATTAATCTAGATGTTCTTTCTTTTCCAGATGGAGAGCAATCATGCGCCATTCTGGATCCTCTTGCCAACCTTCTATCGAACTAATGTAGCTGGCAACCTTTCTGGCTTCTTCTAAAATCGGAAAATCTTCGATAATATCCGCCACTTGAAACTCTGGAAGTCCTGACTGTCTGGTTCCAAAAATCTCACCAGAACCACGCATTTTCAAATCTTCCTCCGCAAGGACAAATCCATTGGTCGTTTCTGTCATGATGCGCATGCGGTCCTTCCCAGACTCAGTCTTAGGATTAGCCACAAGAACAGCATAGGACTGCTTGTCACCCCGACCCACACGGCCTCTGAGCTGGTGAAGCTGACTGAGACCGAACCGGTCGGCATCCATGATAATCATGACGGTCGCATTGGGAACATTAACCCCAACCTCAATAACCGTTGTCGAAACCAGAATATCCGTTTTTCTCTCTTTGAACTCCTGCATGATCTGGTCTTTTTCGTCACTCTTCATCTTACCATGTAGGAGGGCTACTTCTGCCTTGCCAGCAAAATGAGCTGTCAACTCCTCAGATAAGGCAATAGCATTTTTCAGATCCAGAGCTTCAGATTCTTCGATCAGGGGAGAGATAACATAGGCTTGCGAACCTTTTTGAATTTCCCCCTCTAACCAAGTCAGTACCTGAGGTAGTTGCTCATGTTTGATCCAACGTGTCACAATGGGTTTCCGACCCGCTGGCATCTGGTCGATAATGGAAACATCCATATCGCCAAAGGCTGTGATAGCCAGCGTCCGTGGAATGGGCGTCGCTGTCATCATGAGAACGTCAGGATTGTCCCCTTTTTCTCTCAGAACACGCCTTTGCCCCACACCAAAACGGTGCTGCTCATCGATGATAATCAAGCCAAGGCGAGCATAATCCACTCCATCTTGTATCAAAGCATGAGTCCCGATAATAAAGTCAGCCTCACCCTTGGCAATAGTCTCCAAGACTTCTCTTTTTTCTGTAGCTTTCAAGGATCCTGTCAAGAGAGCCAGTTTCAAGTCTGGAAAAAGGTTCTGTAAACTCTCAAAGTGTTGCTCTGCTAGGATTTCTGTTGGCACCATAAGAGCTGCCTGATAGCCAACCGTCACCGCCGCAAACATGGCCAAGCCAGCAACTACCGTTTTCCCGCTTCCCACATCTCCTTGAAGGAGACGATTCATGTGATGGTCCGACTTCATGTCTGTCAAAATTTCCTGCAAACTCTTTTCTTGAGCTTGGGTCAGGGCAAAAGGCAGATTTTCTTTAACAGCCGACACTTTTTCCTGAGACCAATTCAGAACCAGACCGCTTCCCTGAACTCTATTTTCAGACTTGAGCGTCTGCAATTGCATTTGGAAATAAAAGAGTTCCTCAAACTTGATACGGCGAAGGGCCTGCTTGTATTCTGCCAAATCCTTGGGAAAATGCATAGCGCGAACAGCCTGGCAACGGGACATGAGTTTGTATTTATCAAGTAAAGACTGGGGAAGATTTTCTTCAATCAAGAGGTCTAACCCCTGATCAAAAGCCGTCTTGATGACCTTGACCAGACTGGCCTGACTGATTCCTTGAGCCAGACGATAGACAGGCTGGAGATCATCCTCTACTTGAGCCAGGACCTTCATCCCTGTCAGACTAGCCTTGGCGCGGTCCCATTTCCCAAAGACAGCCAGGGTTGCTCCCAGCTCTATCTTATCAGCTAGATAGGGCTGGTTAAAGAAATTCACCGCAAAAACGACTTCTCCCTGCTTGAGGCTAAAGCGCAGACGATTGCGCTTGAAACCATAATACTGGACACTAGCAGGAGTAACGACTTGACCAGACAGAACCGCCTTTTCGCCATCTTCCAGCTCCAGCACCTGCTTGGTTTTGAAATCTTCATAACGGAAAGGAAAGTAGAGCAAGAGGTCTTGCAAGTTTTCAATTCCTAGTTTGGCGTATTTCTCTGCTGACTTTGGTCCCACACCAGGCAAGACATGCAAGGGTTGATGTAGATTCATGCTCCACTCCTTTCTTTTTAATAATATTCTCTCGGAATGCGGTCGCTGAGGAGGCAAACCACCTCATAGTTAATAGTTCCACGATAGGTCGCTACCTGAGTAGCTGTGATTTCCTTGCCACCGTTTGTGCCGATCATGGTTACTTTTGTTCCTAGCGGATAAATCTTAGGCAGACGAATGGTGATTTGGTCCATAGATACTCGTCCGACGATTGGGCAAGCTTGGCCATCTACCAAGACAGTGAAATTTTGCATATCTCGTGTCCAACCATCCGCATAGCCGATTGGCACGGTCGCAATGACTTGCTCACTATCCGCCTGATAGGTTGCTCCATAGCCCATGCAAGCTCCAGCTGGAACTGTCTTGACATGAACAAGGGCAGACTCCAAACTCAAGGCTGGTGTCAAATCATAGGGTAAGTCCAAGACCTCTCCACTAGGATTGAGACCATACATGGCATCTCCCATACGGACTGCATTGAAAATAGTCTCAGCATGCCAGAGGGTCGTTGCTGAGTTGCTGGCATGAACCAGCTCTGGAACTTCCTTCATACTTGCCAAAATAGTTTTAAAGCATTCTAACTGGGCATTAAAATAGTCATCTGATTCTTCATCTGCAGTAGCAAAGTGGGTAAAAATCCCCTCAACACGAGCGCCGTGTTGTTGGAGCAAGGCTTGAGCCTGCTCTGCCTCACTGGAATCTCGAAAACCAATCCGTCCCATCCCTGAGTCAATCTTGAGGTGAACCGATAAGCCAGATAAATCAGCCCCAGTGGCAACCAACGCTCGAATCCACTCCAGTCCAGCCACCGTCAAAGTGATGTCGTATTCTTTAGCTAGGCCAATAGCTTCTAACTCAGATACACCTAGAATGAGGATTTTCTTGCTGAGGCCAGCCTGACGAAGTTCAATAGCTTCATCAATATTGGAAACACAAAATCCATCAACATCATTTTGAATAGCCTTGGCAACGGCAACAGCCCCATGACCATAGGCATTGGCCTTGATCACTGCCCACTTGAGCGTTCCTTCAGGGATATGAGCCCCCATTTGCTGAATATTTTGTCGAATAGCTCCCAGATGAATCAGAGCCTTGGTTGGTCTATGTGGACTAGCTTTCATGATTTTCCTCCAAAATGACACTGGCTGTCACAAACTGATCTGTATGGCTGATAGATAGCCAAATCTTTCCCGAAAATGGTGCCTGACTAAAATAAGGAGCCCCTCGTTCATTGTTCAAAACTTCCAAATCCTGAAAGGTCAGTTTGCCAATACCAGTTCCCATAGCCTTGGAAAAGGCTTCCTTAGCTGACCAGCGGCCTGCCAAGTATTCGATCTGTCTGCGCCCTTTGAGATTGGTAAAATGCTCCATTTCTTTAGGGGTCAGCACGCGCTTGGCAAAGCCCTCACGTCGTGTAACTGCTTTTTCTATCGAAGCCAATTCTTCGATGTCAATTCCGTGTCCAACTATCATACTCATAAAAGGAGCTGAGATTCCCCCAACTCCATCCTTTTCACTTATTTTGTTAAGGTAGTATAAATTTCTTCTACCAAGGCTACTGTATTTTCCCAACCTAGACAAGGGTCGGTAATGGAACAACCAAAGACCTCTGGTTGATTTTGGCGACCGTCTGCTAGGTAAGATTCGATCATAAAGCCTCGAACCGTCTTTTTAATCTTTTCATTCCAGTCACGATTCAGCAAGGCTTGGCGAACAATGCGAATTTGTTCCATATACTGCTTGCCTGAATTGTCATGATTGGTATCGATGATAATGAAGGGATTTTCAAGTCCCATGGTCTCATAACGATTGATGGCATTTAAGAGGGTTTCATAGTAGAAATTGGGTTCATTTTTACCATATTCGTTCATGGCGCCACGAAGGATAACATGGGCCAAAGGATTTCCCGAAGTTTCCACTTCTTGACCGTGGTAAAGGAAGGTTTGCTTGTTTTGAGCTGCATAGATAGCATTAAACATAACCCCAAGGTTCCCAGATGTTGGATTTTTCATCCCAACTGGAGCATCAATCCCAGACGCTACAAAACGGTGTTCCTGGTCTTCTACTGAACGAGCCCCTACAGCATGGTAGCTGACTAGATCATCGATCAAAACGAGATTTGACGGATAAAGCATCTCATCAGCTGTCGTCAAGCCCGTCTCCGTAATCACACGGTAGTGCAGCTGACGAACAGCTTGTATGCCATTAATCAAGCTTGGAGCTTTAGAAGTATCCGGCTGATGAACCAAACCCTTATAGCCATCTCCATTGGTACGAGGTTTAGCCGTATAGACACGCATCACAATAAAGATTTTATCTGCAACTTTTTTCTGTAAGTCTGCTAAACGACGAGCATATTCGAGCACAGCTTCTTCATTGTCTGAAGAACACGGTCCCATCACCAAAAGGATTCGGTCGTCCTCACCTGAGATGATGGCTGCCAGCTCTCTATCGCGGGCTTCTTTCTTTCGCAAGGCTTCAGGTGACAACTGGGTCGCAGCCTTGATTGCTTCAATATCAATTTCTTGACCTTTTTCGATAAATGCCATCTTACTCTCCTAGCGTTTGGTAAATTTCGCGAACAAGTGCTTCTGTGTTGTCCCAGCCTAGACACGGATCTGTAATGGACTTACCAAAAACTTCTGGCTCATTTTGACGTCCATCTTCCAGATAGGACTCAATCATAAAACCACGAACATATTTTTTGATCTTCTCATTCCAGTCACGGTTAATCAAGGTCTGACGAACGATACGGATTTGATCCATGTATTGCTTGC